>JAUPTP010000549.1 GCA_030918015.1 Pseudomonadota bacterium | reverse complement strand
AGCTTCCTGACCAAGGATCTGGGCATCGACTGGCGCCGCGGCGAGGCCTGGTTCGCCCGCCACCTCAACGACTTCGATCTGGCGGCCAACAACGGCGGCTGGCAGTGGGCCGCGTCCAGCGGCTGCGACGCCCAGCCCTATTTCCGCATCTTCAATCCGGTCAGCCAGAGCCTGAAGTTCGATGCCCAGGGCCGCTTCATCCGGCGCTACCTGCCCCAGCTGGCCGCGCTGAACGACCGCCTGATCCACGCGCCCTGGCAGGCCTCGCCGCTGGAGCTGCAGGCCGCCGGCATCACGCTGGGCCAGGACTACCCGCGGCCGGTGGTCGAGCACGACCAGGCACGGGAGCGCACGCTGCAGCGCTATGCGGTGGTGAAGTCGCGCACCACCGGGCGCTGAGCCCGGCCGCGCGGGCCCTCAGAACAGCTCGACGTCGCCCGAACGCGAGGCGTCCTCGATCGAGCCGTCGGCCACGAGATCCTCGTGGCAACGCACCTGGTTGCGGCCGTGGGTCTTGGCCCAGTAGACGGCCTGGTCGGCACGCTCGAAGGCACTGGCCGGCGTGTCCTTGGGCACGACGGTGGAGAAACCCACCGACAGCGTGATCGTGCCGACCTGCGGGAACGCGTAGGCCTCGACCGTGCGGCGGAAGCGCTCGAAGGCGGCCAGCGCGTCGGCCGCCTCCGGACAGCTCAACAGCACGACGAACTCCTCACCGCCGAAGCGGTAGAGCCGGTCGTGGTGGCGGAAGCTCGCCCGCATCAGCCGCGAAACCAGCAGCAGCACCTCGTCACCGATCAGGTGGCCGTGGCGGTCGTTGACCTGCTTGAAATGGTCGATGTCGAAGACACCGATGAACAGACGGTCGCCGCGCCGATCGGCCTGCCGGCGCTCGTCGAGCGCATCGAGCATGTTCGCCTGGGCCAGCTGGCGGGCCTGGGCCTCGGCGCGCTGGGCGGCCAGCTTGTAGAAGCTGTCCTCGAAGGTCTTGCGGTTGAGCAGACCGGTCAGCGTGTCGCGCTCGCTGTAGTCGAGCAGGGCCTGGAAGTTGCGGTAGATGCGCAGCACGCCCTGCAGCAGCCGCAGTTCGTCCGGCGCCAGCGGCGCGTCGGTGCGCAACTCGAGCACCGCCGGCTCGTCGGCCTGCGGCGTCAGGGCCAGCAGCGTGCGCACCGGTGTGCCGGGCACGCACAAGGCCCCGTTGGCCGACAGGGCCTGCACCCGGTCGGGCTCGCTGTCCCAGGTGGGCAGGGACTCGAAGACGGTCCAGATCGGGTCGGACACCGGCACCGGGTCGCCCGCGCACTGACGGGCACGCAGCAGCCAGCGGCGATCATGAACCTCCCCGACCGCCCGGTGGATCGCCACCGACGAGGTCTGCAGCACGTCGCGCAAACCCGAGACCAGCAGCAGATCCTGCTGATCCCGGTCGCGGAACGCGGTCAGTTCGGCCAGATGATCGACGACCTTGGACATGGACGGTGGTGGGGCGCAGCGTACGGCGGACGAGGGAGGCGGCAAGGGGTGGCAGACAGCGTACCGGACTCAGGCCGGCTCGCCGACGCGGGCGTATCGGGACACGAGCGCCAGCAGCTCTTCTTCGGCATAGGGCTTGCCGAGGTAATGGGCGACGCCGAGCTCCGCCGCGTAATCCCGGTGCTTTTGCGCGATCCGCGAGGTGATCATGATCAAGGGCAGCGTCGCCAGCCGGGCATCGACCTTCATGTTGCGCACCAGATCGAAGCCGTCCATGCGGGGCATCTCGATGTCGGTCAGCACCACCGTGGGCAGTTCACCCCCCAGCAGCTCCAGCGCGTCGAGTCCGTCCTTGGCCAGTCGCACGCGGTAGCCCTCCCGTTCCAGCAGGCGCTGCGTGACACGGCGCACCGTCAGCGAGTCGTCGACCACCATCACCAGCGGCGCCAAGGCACCGTCGACCGGTTCGGCGCGCGGCGCCTCGGGCCGCACCTGGCCCGACCAGGCCTGGCGGGTGCGTTCGCGCGCCGCCGTGCCGTAGAGCGTCGTCAGCGCCAGCGGGTTGTAGATCAGCGACGGCAGGCCGGAGGGCAGCAAGGTCATGCCGACCAGACCCGGCAGCCGGGAGAGCTGCGGCCCGAGGTTCTTCACCACCACTTCCTGGTTGCCCGTGACCTCATCGACATGCAGCACCACCCGCTGCGCGGCCGAGCGGATGACGGCCAGCATCGCGTGCCCCTGGGCCGCATGGCCACAGGCCGTGCCTTCGAGGAGCGCGTCCAGCCAGTGGAAGGGCAGCGCCTCGCCGTTGTGGACGAAGCTGCCCTGCGCATAGGCGCTCGCCAGATCGTCGGCGCTGACGCGGCGCAGCGTCTCGATCAGCGTCGAGGGCACGGCCACCGCGCGCTCGCCGCAGCGCATCATCACCACCTGGGTGACGGCGGTGGTCAGCGGCAGCACGAGGCGGAAGGCGGTGCCCTGCCCGGCATGGGTGCGGGTCTCGATGCGACCGCCCATGGCGCTGACCTCGGTGCGC
>JAUPTP010000036.1 GCA_030918015.1 Pseudomonadota bacterium | reverse complement strand
AGCCCGCGCCGATCACGGGCAGCGGTGCGGCAGGCGGGTGTCGACGCAGCACGGTTCATCTTGCTGATTTCGGCGGACGCGACCGCAGGCTGAAGCGGCCGAGCCGCGAAACATCCGGTGCAAGACCGCCCAGATCGGCCGGGGCCCACCGGGCTGGCTAGACTCTCGGCCATGCTGATCGACTTCCCCCTGCGGCCGCGCCCGCGATGAGACGCGCTCGCCCCTGCCCCGCGCTGCTGCTGGCAGCCCTGGCCGGGCTGTCGCCCGGATGCACCTCGGCACAGGCTCAGGCCCTGATCCCGGAGACGAGCACCGCGGAAACCGCATCCGAGGACGTGACCTGGACGCTGCAGGTCGACGCGCCAGACGATCTGCGCGCGCTGCTGCTGCGCCACCTCGACCTGTCGCGCTATCTCGCCGCGCCGGAGACGGCCCGCGTGCCCCGCACCGAGCTGATGCGGCTGCGCCAGGCCGCGCCCGCGCAGGCCCGCGCGCTGCTCGAGACCGAAGGTCATTTCGGCGCGACGATCCGCACCGAGGTGATCGACCGGGGCGAGCGGGCCGCGACGGCCGGCCCCGACGCGCCGCTGCCGCTGGTGCGGCTGAAGCTGGTCGTCGACCCCGGTCCGCTGACCCGGGTGGGGTCGGTGCGCCTCGAGTTCGAGGGCCCGCTGTCCGTGTCGGCCGATGCGGGCGAGGCCCCGGCGCAGGCGCTGCAGCAGCAGGTGCGCCAGGACTGGTCGCTCGCCGCCGGGCAGATCTTCACGCAGGACGGCTGGAGCCAGGCCAAGGCCGGCGCGCTGTCGCGGCTGCGCACCGAGGGCTACGCGACCGCCACCTGGAGCGGCACCGTCGCGCAGGTCGATGCCCAGCAGGCGCGGGCGCGGCTGTTCCTGGTGGCCGACAGCGGCCCGCTCTACCGCTTCGGCGAGATCCGCTACGAGGGCCTCGACCATGTGCCGCTGGACGCGGTGCAGGCGCTGGAGAACTTCGCGCCCGGCGAGCCGCTGCGCGAGCCGACGCTGCAGGAATTCCAGGCACGGCTCGGCCGCTCGGCGCTGTTCGACACCGTGGCGGTGCAGATGGAGCCCGACCCGGAGCAGGCCGCGGCGATGCCGGTGACGGTGCGGCTGCGCGAGCGCCCGCTGCAGCAGGCCACCTTCGGCGTGGGCGTGTCGGACAGCACCGGCCCGCGCGTCACGCTCGAGCACCAGCATCAGCGCTGGATGGGCCTGGACTGGCAGGGCAAGACCCAGCTGCAGCTCGCGCGCACCGACCGGCTGCTGTCGCTGGATCTGACCTCCTATCCGCATCCCGGCCCCTACCGCAACGTCGCCTCGGCGCTGGCCCGGCATGCCGAGGCCAGCGGCCTGGCGGTGACGACCCAGAGCGCCCGCCTGGGCCGCAGCAAGGACGACGAGCGGCTCGAGCGGCTCTACTACCTCGAGTGGCAGCGGGCGCGCACCCAGGTGATCGACGACGGCACGGTCAACGACGACACCCGGGCGGTGAGCCTGAACCACCAGTGGGTCTGGCGCGACCTCGACAGCGCGCTGCTGCCCACCCGGGGCACCAGCCTGTCGCTGCTGGCGGGCGTGGGCCAGTCCTACCAGGCCACGCCGCGCGAGCCCGGTCCGTTCACCCGCTTCACCGGGCGGCTGACGCGCTACGACCGGCTCGGCCCCTGGTCCACCACCGCGCGGCTGCAGCTCGGGCAGGTGTTCGCCCGCGACGCGGTCGCGGTGCCCTACACCCTGCTGTTCCGGGCTGGGGGCGACGACAGCGTGCGCGGCTACGGCAACCAGGACCTCGGTCCGGTCGATGCCCAGGGCGATGCGGTGGGCGGTCGCGTTCTGGCCGTGGCCAGCCTCGAGGCCGCCCATCCGCTGCGCCGGGACGATCCGGCCTTCCAGGGCGCCGTCTTCCTCGACGCGGGCAATGCCACCACCTCCTGGAAGGGCTTCACGCCGGCCCTGGGCTATGGCGCGGGCCTGCGCTGGCGCAGCCCGGTGGGCGCCCTGCGCCTGGATCTGGCCTACGGCCAGCAGGTGCGCCGGCTGAGGCTGCACTTCAGCCTGGGCATCACCTACTGACCCCGCCACGCCCCCCGACACGAACGCCATGAACCCGCGAGACCGCTGACCCCATGAGCCGGGATCTCCCCTCCGCCGCCGCCACCGATCCGGCCCCGCCCCCCACAACGCCCCCCCGCCCGGGACACCGCGGGGTCCGCGCCCTCATGGCGGTGCTGCTGGCCGGCGGACTGGCCGTGGCGGCCCTGCTGCTCGCGCTGGGCACCGAATCCGGCAGCCGCCAGCTGCTGGCCCTGGTGCCGGGCCTGCAGGTCGAGGCGCTGCGCGGCGCGCTGGCGGGCGATCTGGACATCCGCCGCCTGCGCTATGCGCTGGGCCCGCAGCAGACCCTGCTGATCGAGGGCCTGTCCTGGCGCCGCCCGGTCTTCGACTGGAATCCGGGTGGCGAGCCGCCCTCGCTGCGCCTGGCCCGGCTGGACATCGCCGCGATCGACCTGCAGGGTCCCTCGGCCGACACCGGCCCGACGACGCTGCCCGACGCGCTGGTGCTGCCGCTGTCGCTGCATGTCGACGCGCTGCAGATCGGCCAGCTGACGCTCGACGCGATCCGCACCCGGCCGCTGCGCGATCTCTCGGCGGTGCTGGACCTGCCCGCCGGCGAGCAGGCGCAGCACCGCCTCGACGAGATCCGGCTGCGACAGGACCGGCTGCAGCTGCACGGCCAGCTCTCGATGACCGCCGCCGCGCCGATGACGGTCGAGGCCCGCATCGAGCTGCAGCCCGATGCCCAGGCCGGCGCAGCCACCGGCACCGCGCCCGCGCCACTGGCCCAGGACTGGCGCCTGGACCTGGGCCTGCGCGGGCCGCTCGCCCGGATCGAGGCCCGGGCCCGGCTGGTCTCGCACGGGCAGTCGCTCGAGGCCACCGCCCTGCTCCGGCCGGATCAGGCCCTGCCGCTGTCACGCCTGCAGGCCCGGCTGACGGCACTGGATCTGGCGCCGTTCGCGAGCGGCCTGCCCCAGACCGCCCTGACCGGCAGCATCGAGGCCCTGCTGGAGCCCACCGCGCCGCCCGGACAGCACGGCACGCCCCCGCTGCGCCTGCAGATCGACCTCGCCAACCAGCAGCCCGGCCGGATCGACCAGGGACGGCTGCCGCTGGCCTCGCTGCGCCTGGGCGCCACGGGCGATCCGCGGCAGCCCGACATCGGCACGCTCGAGACGCTGAGGCTGGCCCTGCACGACGGCCGCCAGCCGGCCGGCACGGTGCTGGGCAATGGCCGCTGGAGCCGCTCCGACCCCAAAAGCGGACGCCGGCTCGAGCTGGCCCTGAGCACGACGCTGCAGGATCTGCGGCCCGACGGGCTGGACCTGCGCGCGCCCGCCATGCACCTGAGCGGCCCGCTGACGCTGAGCTGGAGCCCGCCGCCAGAGGCCGCACGGCTGCCGCGCGGCACGCTGCAGACCGATCTGCGCGGCCGCCACGCCTCGCGCGACCTGCCCGAGCTGCGCCTGGCGCTGCGCCTGAACGGCACGCCCGAGCGGATCGAGCTCGAACATCTGCAGGTCGGCAGCGGCCCGGCCCGCCTGCGGGCCCAAGGCGTCGCCGAGCGCCGCGAGGCCGGGCAGCGCTGGCAGCTCGAGACCCAGGCCTCGCTGGAGCGCTTCGACCCCTCGCTGTGGTGGCCGGGCACCGCCGCGGGCGCCTGGCAGCGGGGGCCGCACCGGCTGGACGGTCGGCTCCAGGCCACGCTCGGCGGCGCCCTGCCCCTCGCGGCGGACCAGGACGCGCGTGCGCTGCTGGCCGGGATCGAGGGCCAGGCCCGGCTCGAGCTCTCGCCCAGCGTGCTGGCGGGGGTGCCGCTGTCGGGCACGCTCCAGCTCCGGCGCGCCGGAGCGGGCCCGCGCCACACGCTGCAGACCGAGCTCGATGCCTGGGCCGGTGCACCGGCGAACGCCCCCGGCGCCACCGCCCTGAGCCTGCGGGGCGCCCTCGCCGCGCCCGGTGGCGAGGACCAGGCCCAGCTCACGCTGCGCAGCACCGCCTTGCAGGCGCTGCAGCCCTGGCTGCGCCTGGCCGGACAGGATGAGCGCCTGGCCGGCGAGATCGACGGCAGCGGCAGCCTGCAGGGCCGCTGGCCGCAGGTGCGGCTGCAGGGCCGCCTCGACGCGCGCCAGCTCGAGCTGCCCGCCGGTCTGGGCGTGCGCCAGCTCGCGCTGCGCACCGATGCCGGGCTGCGCAGCGCCACCGACACGATCGAGCTCGACGCCGAGGTGAGCGGCCTGACCCGCCCCGGCCTGCAGCTCGACCGGCTGACCCTGCGCGGCCGCGGCAGCCCGGCGCGGCACCGGATCGATCTGGACAGCGCGATGGCCTTGACCGCCGACGGCGGCGCCCCGCGGCCGCTGCAGGCTCGCGCGGCGCTGGAGGGCGCCTGGTCGACCACGACCGGCCTCGACTGGCAGGGCCGCCTGCGCGATGTCGCGGTGCGGGGCGTCGTGCCGGGCCTGGCGGCCCCGCGCGCGGCCGGCACCGAGGCGCTGCAGCCGCTGCTCGGCCTGTCCGAGCTGGCGCTGAGCGTGCAGCGCCCGCCCGACGGCCGCCTGAGCGTGCGCACCGGCCCGGCGCGGCTGGAGCTGCTCGACGCCCGGCTGCAGCTGGAGCGCATGGAATGGCAGAGCGCCGAGCCGGCCGACCCGGCACCGGCGCTCGCCGTGAAGGCCAGGCTGGAGCCGCTGGCGATCGCGCCTGTGCTGCAGAAGATGCAGCCCGACCTGGGCTGGAGCGGCGACCTGCAGCTCGACGGCCAGATCGACCTGCTCGCGCGCGACGGCCGCACCACGCTGGCGGCCCAGCTGCGGCGGACCTCGGGCGACCTCAGCCTGGAAGATGCCGAGCTGGGCACCGGCCCGCGACGCCTCGGCCTGGGCGAGATCGCCTTCCAGCTGCAGGCCCGCGACGGCCTGTGGCAGTTCAGCCAGCGCATCGACGGCAGCCAGCTCGGCCGCATCGACGGCAGCCAGACGGTGCGCACCGAAGCGGCCCGGCTCTGGCCGGACGCCGATGCCCCCCTGGAGGGACGGCTGGCGCTCGATGTCGCGCAGCTGGGCCACTGGGGCGGCTGGCTGCCGGCGGGCTGGCGGCTCAACGGCCAGCTGGCCGGGCAGGCCCGGCTGGGCGGCCGCTTCGGCGAACCCACCTATGCCGGCACGCTGCAAGGCAACGGTCTGGCCGCGCGCAACGTGCTCGAGGGCATCGACTGGCGCGAGGGCCAGCTGCGCGCCAGCCTGGAGGGCAACCGCGCCCGCGTCGACACCTTCAGCCTGCGGGCCGGCAGCGGCGCGCTCGACCTGAGCGGCGAGGCCGTGCTCGACGCCCAGCCCACGCTGACGCTGCAGATGAAGGCCGACCGCTTCGCGGTGCTGCAGCGCATCGACCGCCGCGCCAGCCTCAGTGGCCGGGCCGATCTGCGCATCGACCCCCGCACCACCCGGCTGCAGGGCGCCTTCCAGGTCGACGAGGGCCGCTTCGACTTCACCCAGGCCGATGCGCCCAGCCTGGGCGAGGACGTCGATGTCGACCGGGGCCAAGGCCCCCGGCGAGCACGCGAGACCGCCTCCGGCACCAGCCAGCGCGCCACGCAGGTGGACCTGCGCATCGGGCTGGGCGAGCGCTTCTTGCTGGTCGGCCGCGGCCTCAACACCCGGCTGACGGGCGAGCTGCGCCTGAGCAGCCCGGCCAGCCGGCTGGCGGTGAACGGCACGATCCAGGCCGCCGACGGCACCTACGCCGCCTATGGCCAGAAGCTGCGCATCGAGCGCTCGGTCATCAGCTTCACCGGGCTGCCGGACAATCCGCGGCTGGACATCGAGGCGATCCGGCCGGATCTCGAGGACGTGCGAGTGGGCGTGAGCGTCACCGGCACCGCGCAGCTGCCGCGCATCCGCCTGATCAGCGACCCCGCGATGAGCGACACCGACAAGCTCTCGTGGCTGATCCTGGGCCGCGCCTCCGACGGCCTGGGGCGCACCGACATGGCGCTGCTGCAACGCGCCGCCACCGCCCTGGTGGCCGGCGAGAGCAACGCGCCGTCGCTGGTCGAACGCCTCGGACTGGACCAGCTCTCGGTGCGACAGGACGGCGAAGGCGACAGCCGCGCCACCGTGGTGACGCTGGGCAAGCAGATCAGCCAGCGCTGGTATGTGGGCTACGAGCGCAGCCTCACCGCCGCCAGCGGCACCTGGCAGCTGATCTACCGGGCGGCGCGGCGCTTCACCCTGCGCGCCCAGTCCGGCGCGGACAACGCGCTCGACCTGATCTGGACCTGGCAGTGGGGCTCGCCGTCGCTGCTGCCCCCGACACGCGCGCGCACGACCCCGGCCAGCGCGCCATGACGGAAGAAGCCCTGGAGCGCTGAATCAACTGCAGTCCTTGGCCAACGCGATGCGCTGTCGATAGCGGGCCTGAACAGGCTCGTTGTCGCGGATTTCGGATCGGGAGGCCTCGACCTCCAGATTCCACAGCTCACGCTTGCTCAGGCATTTCCCGGCCACAGCGGCGGTCGATTGACCTGACGACGTGTCCTGGATCGTCGTCACGACGCCCCCTTTGACGTAGACATAGACCGTTCGCCCGCCTCGCGGGTAGACATGCTGATCGCTGATCGTGTCCCCAGACTGGGTTCTGTTCACCGTGCTGGCCGTGCCCATGGCCATCTGCAGTTCGCTGGCGGTCATGCCCACCATCGGGCGGCCTTCTTCGATGGCTGTGCGGATGGCCAGACGCTTGTCAAGTTCAGCGTTTTTCCGCCCGAAGTCAGGCGCCGGCATGCCGGCAGCGGGTGGCGGCACCGTCTTCAGTTCCAGGGCTTGCTGACGCTGGGGGCCGCTGCAAGGCTGCTGCTGGAACGACACCTGCCCCGTTGCAGGGTCAGTGCATTTGTACTGTGCCCAGACCGGGGCAGCAGAAATTGCCGCCATGGCGACGAACGTGATCGCGATGAATCGCATGCTTTTCCTCCTGTAGCGAGCACGTTACCGGATGGTGAAGCTGCAATCGCGTGCATGCATCACGGAGAATCTCCCTCTCGGGCAGGCCTCGACTCGCCCGCCACCATCGGCCATCTTGCGGGGGCGTTCATCGGGGGCAACGCTCAGACAGGGGCAACTGGTTGCCCCCAATGTTGCCCTTCGGGTTTGAATCCGCCATGGGTAAGGCTTCAAGCGCACGGAAGCGAAGCCACGCGAACAAAGAAAAAGCCCTAGAGCGTTGATTCTCTAGGGCTTTCCGGTCTTTTGCGGGCAACTTTGAATGAGGGATTGGTCTCTCCGACAGGAATCGAACCTGTATCTGGCGCTTAGGAGGCGCCCGTTCTATCCATTGAACTACGGAGAGTGGACCGCAGCCCCGGATTGTAGCCGCAAGCGAAAAACGGGCCGCCAATGGCTAGAAGCGGTGTCCCAGCGTCAGCTCGATCTGGGTCTGCCGGGTCGAGAACCGCGAGGCGGTGCGGGCGGTGTAGAGCAGCGGCACCTCGCCGACAAGCCGGTGGTCGGCGTGCCGCACCTGAAGCGCGACCTGGGTGTCAGGATCCAGATCACGGGCGACGCGGGCAGCCAGGGTGACGACGCGGTCAACCGGCGTGCGCACGCTGCTCAGATCGTCCAGCCCGGGCCGGCTCCAGTGCTGCAGATCGGCCCCGGCTGCCAGTCGCCACGCCCCGGTGCGCCAGTGCAGCGCCGCTCCCAGATGCAGAAAACTCGCCCGGTAGTTCGTCTCGCGGTAGGCGTCGAACTTCAGCAGCCGGTTGGGCACGCTGATGATGAAGGCGCGCTCGCAGTCCTCGCCGGGCGTGGCCACAAGACTCTGGCGGCCGAAGGTGATCTCATGGGTGCACAGACCGATCCGGGCCGAGCCGCCCAGCGCCGTGTTCGACACCTGGCTGCGCCCGGCCCCCGCCACGATGCTGGCCTCGAGGCCCGGCCAGGGCAGCGCACGCTGTCCCAGCAGGTCGATCTGCCATTGGCGATCCCGCGGCCGCTCGACATCGAAGCGGGTCAGCTGTGCGTTCAGCCCGCTGACCTTCAGGCTGCCTCGGGTCGTCTGCGAGAGTCGATCGGCCTGATGTCCCCAGGCCCCGAGCTGCAGGGCCCAGCGCATCGCGCCGGACGGCTCCGCCGCATCCGAGCTCTCGCGCCCCACCGGAGGCAGATGCCAGCGCAGCCAGCCGTCCCAGCCGCGCAGGCGGTAGAGATCCGCGCCATCGTGCAGGGTCATGTCCTGCAGGGACACGCCGGCCTGCCAGGCGCCCTGACGTCCGGACAGGGCGATGCGTTCGACCGCGGCGGCCTCCCGGTCGCTGCCCACCCACCGGCCCAGGGGGCGGGCGATGTCATGGCCGACCTCGAGATGCCAGCGCCCGCCGGCCGCCGGCGGCTCGTCGATCCCCGGCAGGGTGTCGAGCTGGACCGCCGCGGCCGGCGCAGCGGCCAGGGCCAGCCAGAGCGGCGACGCCGCCGGCCAGAAGAAGCGGCGCATGACGCGGCCCGCACTCAGAAGGTCACTTTGCCCGTGATGGACACGCCACCGACATGCACCGCACTCTCGCCGCTGCCCGGCGTGAGCACATCGATGCGCGACAGACCGAGTCGGGTGCCATCGGCCTGGCGCATGTCAGCGCCCTTGGCCACCATCCGCACGCTGAAGGTGCCGGTCTCGGTGAGCACGCTGTCGATCAGCGAGGTGTTGTCGGGGAAGTTGGTGCGCAGGCCGCTGGCGATCTTCTGCAGATCGATGCCGACGCCCTGGTTGCAGTCGCACAGGATCTTCGCGCTGAGGTCGGTGATCGCCTTCTTGCCGGTGCCCACCTCGATGCCGGTGCCGGTCTTCAGGTACATGTGCAGCCGGGCGTCGTCCCCCACCGTGGCCTTGACCGTGCCGTCGCTGCTGGGCTTCAGCGTCACGCCGGTCAGGCGGGCCTGCAGGATGCCACCGGTCGTCGTGTTCTTGATCTCGATGCCCAGCACCAGATCGGCCCCGGCGCTGGACAGCGCCATGCTGGTGGCCGACAGCGGCAGCCAGACGTAGTCCAGCGTCGCCAGCGTCTGGCCGGTCAGGTTCAGGCCGCTTTTGAAGTCAGTCATCGAGGCATCGACCGTGCTGCCCGCCACCGGCACGATCTTGACGCTGTCATCCTTCAGATAGACGTATTGCGCCTTGCTCATCTCGGTCGCATCGGCCAGCTTCGTCTTCAAGGCCGCCACCGCCGCGCTGTCCTTCAGGTCGACCGAGCCGATCTGCGCCTGGACCGCGGTGCTGGAGAGCAGATCACGGGCAGCCGACAGCGAGGGGGCCTCGCGGGTCTGCTTGGCCAGCGTGCTCAGGCCCTGGGTGGCCAGATCGATGGCCGCGGCCAGGGCGGTGGCATCCCAGGTGGTGTTGCCGGCACTCAGGCCCGCCGAGACAGCGGCGTTGACCAGCGCCTTCAGCGACTCGTCGCTGGCGAAGGCCGGGGTCGTGCTGCTGCGGGCGTGCGAGACGACCGCACCGACCGCCGCCTTGAAGGCCACGGCCGGGTCCCCGCCCGCCGAGGCGCCCAGCTCGGCGATGTCGGCCAGCACCTTGGCCAGCGAAGCGGTCGTCTTGGCCAGCGTCGGATCGGCCCCGGCGGCGAACGGATTGAAGTTGGCGACATCCACGCCGGACAGCCCCAGCGCCGTCAGCACGGCCGCGAAATCCGCATCCGACAGCTTGCTCACCACCTTCAGCGTGGTCAGCGGCGACACCACCCGGGTGCCGGCCGGCCCGATGAGCTGGCCCTGGAGCGACTTCAGGGTGGTCAGGTCGGTGCCCGTCCCCGCCACCGAGGCGATCTGGGCGGTGCAGGCTGCCGCGAAGGTGTAGACACCGGCACTGTCGGTGATCGCCGACTCCTCGCCTGCATCCAGTGCCCCGTTGTCGTTGGTGTCGCAGAAGACGGTCGCCCCCGCGATCAGATCGTCGACCAGCGTGCCCGCCATGGCCGAAGCGATGGTCGCGGGGGGCACAGAAGCCTCGGACGAGGTGCTGTCGCTGCCACCGCAGGCCGTCAGGCCGAAGGCGAGAAGGATGGAGGCGGAGAGAAGGCGCAGTCGGGGCATGGGATGGGCTCCTGCATCGTGGGGGAATCCGATCGATGCTATCGACGCCCCTCTCGCCTGATCGCCAGACAAGCCGGCGA
>JAUPTP010000548.1 GCA_030918015.1 Pseudomonadota bacterium | reverse complement strand
AGCTGCCGGTGCTCAGGTGCGCCGCCGCCAGCGGGGCCAGCACCGCCGCGCCCAGCGCCGAGGCCAGCGTCGCCGCCCAGGCCATCAGCACCGTCTCGCCGGTCTGGCGCGCGACGGTGCGCACGAAGTCGGCGTCCGGCGCCAGATGCTCGAAGCTCAGCAGCGCCACCGACGAGCCGCTCCACAGGTCGGCCCACGGGATCTCCAGCCGCCACAGCGCCGCCGCCGTGCCCAGGCCGGCCAGCGCAAGCGTGCGCTGCAGGGGCCCGCGCCGCAGCCGCGCGCCCAGCGCCTCCAGCGCGACGACGAAGACCAGCACCGCCAGCAGCGTGGTCGCCAGCTTGTCATACTGGAAGTAGCGCAGGCTCAGCGCGATCTCGCTGCCCAGCCCGCCGGCACCGACCACGCCGAGGATGGAGCCGATGCGGATGTTGCATTCCAGGCAGAACAGCGCGTAGCCGGTCCAGGCGCGGCGCACCTGCGGCAGCACCGCATGCAGCAGCACCGCGCCGCGCGAGGCGCCGGTGGCGCGCAGCGCGCGGATCGCGCTGGGTTCCAGCGCCTCGGCCAGCTCGGCATAGAGCTTGCCGATGTTGCCGCCCACCGTCAGCATGATGGCCAGCACCGCCGCGCCCGGCCCCAGGCCGAGCAGCTGCACGAACAGATAGGCCCAGACGATCTCCGGCACCGAACGGAAGAAGTTCAGCAGCAGCCGCGCGAGCTGGCGCATCAGCGCGCCCAGGCCCCGCCACCACGCCGGCAGGCGCTGCGGCGGATCGTCCAGATCGGGCACGCGGATCGCCGCCAGGGCCAGCAGCGTGCCCAGCGCGGTGGCCATCACCGTGCCCAGCACGCCGATCAGCAGGCTCTCGAGCGAGAGCTCGAGCACCCGCGCGAGGAACTCGGCCGAGAAGTCCGGCCGCGCCAGGCCGGAGAGGATGTCGCCGGCGTTCTTCAGCCCCTCGGCATCGAACAGCTTCGCGGGCGCGGCGCCGGTGAGCGGCAGCGCCACCCCGCCCGAGAGCAGCACCGCCAGCACCAGCAGCAGCGTCAGCAGCCGCGAGCGCAGCACCGGGTCAGAGCCGCTCATCGCTGCCGGCATAGAGCTGGGCCAGGCGGGCCTCGTCGACCTCGGCCGGCGGGGCATCGAACAGCAGGCGGCCGTCGCGCAGGCCGATGACGCGGGTGCAGTCGCTGCGCACGATGTCGAACCAGTGGGTGCAGAACACCAGCGCCATGTCGCCGCCCCTGGCCTGATCGACGATCAGCCGGGTGATCTGGCGCGCGGTGCGCGGATCGAGCGAGGCGGTCGGCTCGTCGGCCAGCAGCAGGCGCGGGCCCGACACCAGCGCGCGCGCCAGCGCCACCCGCTGCATCTGCCCGCCGCTGAGCGTGGCCGCCGGCGCCCACTGCAGCCCGGCCAGATCGACCGCCTGCAGCAGCGCGGCGACGCGCTCGCGCTCCAGCGGCCACAGCGCCGCCAGCAGCGCTCGCCAGGCCGGCCAGTGCGACAGCAGCCCGGCGACGATGTTGTCGTGCACGCTCGACTGCGGCACCAGCAGGTTCTGCTGCTCGACGATGCGGCAGCGGGCGCGGTGCGCCTGCAGCGCGCGCCACGGCATCTGCGCCAGATCGCGGCCGTCGACCTCGATGCGGCCCTGGGTGGGGCGCAGCGCGCCGGCCATCAGCCGCAGCAGCGTCGACTTGCCCGCGCCGCTCGGGCCGATCAGCGCCACCCGCTCGCCGGCCCGCAGCGTCAGGTCGATGCTGGAGAGCACCTCGCGATCGCCCCAGCGGCGGCCGACGCCGTGCAGGCGCAGTTCCCGTGCCATGCCCGCGTCCTCTTCAGCCCAGCGCGCGCAGCGCCTGCGCCACCCGCTCGATGCCGGCCGCATCCAGCGTGTCGGCAGCGACCGTGCGCCGCTCGGCCCAGCGGCGGAAATGCGCCGCCTGCGAGCGGCCGTAGGCCGGGTCGTAGTGCAGCCGGCTGAGTTCGTCGAAGAGCGGGCGCAGCGCGCGCGCCCGCGCCCAGTCCTGCCAGCGCGCGATGGTCTCGCGGCTGTGCAGCTCGCGCAGCATGTCGAAGCGCGAGGCGAGCTGTTCGGGCTCGTCGCCCAGGTAGGCGTAGTCCTCGAGCAGGTAGTCGAGCCGCGCCGCCGCGCTGGCCTCGATCTCCAGGCAGGCGGCCGTGCGCATGCGCTCGATCAGCGCGGTCGGCAGCGCGATGCGGCCGATTTTCCGGCTCTCGGCCTCGACATGGACCGGCCGGCCCAGGTCGAGCCGCTCGAGCTGCACCGCCAGCTGCGTCTCGAAGGCCTTCTGCGAGGGCTGCTCGACGCCGGGCAGCGCGCCCAGCAGCGAGCCCTTGTGGCAGGCCAGGCCCTCCAGGTCGAGCACCTGCTCGCCCTGCGCGGCCAGCGCCTGCAGCACGCGGGTCTTGGCGCTGCCGGTGGGGCCGCAGACCACCCGCAGATCGAGCTGCGGCGCGATCGCGTCGATCTGCGCGATCACATGCTGGCGCCAGCGCT
>JAUPTP010000547.1 GCA_030918015.1 Pseudomonadota bacterium | reverse complement strand
AGGTCTCGATCACCAAGCTGTTCATGGCCGGCATCGTCCCCGGCATCCTGATGGGCGTCGCCCTGGGCCTGACCTGGTGGCTGTGCGCCCGCAAGGAGGCCCCGCCGGTGGACGAGTCCGATCGCTTTTCCTGGGCGGTCGTGATGCGCAGCCTGCGCGAGGGCTTCTGGGCGCTGCTGCTGCCGCTGGTGATCGTCGGCGGCATGAAGGCGGGCGTCTTCACGCCCACCGAGGCGGCGGTGGTCGCGGCCGTGTACTCGCTGGGCGTGGGCCTGTTCGCCTACCGGGAGCTGAAGCTCTCCGAGCTGCCCGTGCTGATGCTGCAGGCGGCCAAGACCTCCAGCGTGGTGATGTTCCTGGTGGCCTGCGCGATGGTGTCGGCCTGGCTGATCACCATCGCCGACATCCCCGGCCAGGTGAGCGAGCTGCTGCGGCCCTTCATGGAGCAGAAGATCCTGCTGATGTTCCTGATGATGGCCCTGGTGGTGGTGCTGGGCACGGCGCTGGACTTCATGCCCACGGTGCTCATCCTCACGCCGGTGCTGATGCCGCTGGTCAAGCAGGCCGGGATCGACCCGATCTACTTCGGCGTGCTCTTCATCATGAACAACGCCATCGGCCTGCTCACGCCCCCGGTGGGCACGGTGCTCAACGTGGTGGCCGGCGTGGCCCGGGTCGATCTGGGCCGCGTCACGGTGGGGGTGCTGCCTTTCCTGGCGGCACAGAGCGCGCTGCTGCTGCTGTTCATCCTCTTCCCCGAGCTGGTGATGGTGCCCGCGCGCTGGTTCTACTGAACCGGCTCACGCACGGTTCACACGGACACGCCAAAGGCCGCAGCCGCAAAGTCGATGAAGCTGCGCAGCTTCGGGGTCATGCGCCGGTCAGGCGGGGACGCGACCGACCTCTACGACTTCGATCGACAGGACGTGACCACCGCGCTTCTCCCCCTGGATCGAGCGCCAGACCGAAAGGATGGGCATCATGTTCCCATACGTGCGGGAGACCGCCTTTCGCTTCTGGCCTGACATGGCATCCATTCGAGATGCCATCATGAACTGATCAGATGACCAGAACCTGCCGATCCTGCACCGAGACGATGTCGGCGTGCAGGACGCCCTCGGCCATCAGCGACTTGAGCGCAGGCACCAGCCGGGCAAAGGTGGCGGTGCCGGTGTGCTGCTCGAAGGCGGCCGCATCGGCCCAGCGCTCGATCATCACCAGCTGGTCGGCGTCGATGCGCGCCTCGTAGCGCAGGCAGCCGGGCTCCTGCAGGGCCGTGCCCTGCATCTCGGCCAGCAGGGCACGTGCCTGGGCCTGCGTGCCCTCGCTCAGCGTGCCGGTGGCGACGATCAGCAGCTCAGGTGCGGCGTGCTCAGGACGGCTGGACATCGTCGGCCTCCTCCTTGAACAGTCGACCGCTGCCGGCCCAGTCCGAGGCGGCGACATCCTCGAAGATCACGTAGACCCACTTCGGGTCGGTGCCGGTGTGGCGCTGGATGCTCTCGGTGATGTCGGCGGCCACCGCCTTCTTGGCGCGGGCGTCCTTGCCATCAAACCAGGTCACTCGAACGACGGGCATGAAATTCTCCTTGGGTTGCGAAAAGGCTGAAAGGCCTGGACGAAGCATAGGAATCCCACGGCCCGTGATGAAGCCCGCTCCAGGCAACGCTCCGTATCCCTCACGGATACCCTGAGCGGCTGGATCGCGGCGATGATGAGCGCCCCGCGCCTGTCCGCCCGATGCCTGCCATGAACCCCGTCGATCCCCTGTCGTGTCTGCCCACCTTCGTCGCGGTGGTGCGCGCAGGCAGCTTCACGCTGGCCGCGGAGCGCCTGGGCCTGACCAAGTCGGCCGTGGGCAAGCGCATCGCCCGGCTGGAAGCGCACCTGGGTCTGCCGCTGCTGCAGCGTGCCGGCCGGCGCCTGCATCTGACCGAAGAGGGGCGCAGCTATTTCGAGACCTGCTCGGCGCTGCTCGAGCAGCTCGCCGCCACCGAGGCCGAGCTTTCGCCGCGTGCCCGCGCGCTCAAGGGCCGGGTGCGGCTGGACATGCCGGTGGCCTTCGGCCGGCGCATCGTGCTGCCGCACCTGCTGGCACTGACGCAGCAGCACCCCGAGCTGCTGCTGACCCTGCGCCTGGATGACGCCACCGTCGCCCTGCCCAGTGACGAGGTCGACATCGCCATCCGCTTCGGCGCGCTGGACGACAGCGCGCAGCGGGTGGCGCGCCGGATCAGCCGGCAGACCCGCATGATCTGCGCCTCGCCCGACTACCTGGCACGCCACGGCCTGCCCACGCACCCGGCCGAGCTCGAAGGCCATCGCTGCATCGTCGGCACCAGCGGCGGCCCGCCGGGCTCATGGATCCTGCACGAGGACGGCAGCGAGTTCCGCTTCACCCCGCTGGCCAGCCACCATTTCAACGACGGCGAGGCGCTGATCGACGCCGCGCTGGCCGGCTTCGGCCTGTGCCAGATGCCCTCGTCGCTGCTGCACCGGCACATCGACCGCGGCGAGCTGGTGCCGGT
>JAUPTP010000546.1 GCA_030918015.1 Pseudomonadota bacterium | reverse complement strand
CTTCTGCGCGACCACCGTCTTCGTGGCCATCGCGCCCATGCCGATGACGATGAGGAAGGGCACCACCGTCCAGGCGATCTCGACCTTGACGCTCTCGTGGAAGTCGGCCGGCTGGTGGCCGCGCGACTTGCGGTGCTTCAGGATGGAATAGAACATCACCCCGAACACCGCGATGCAGATCAGCACGCAGATGACCATCATCACCGTGTGCAGCCAGTCCATCTGGGCGGCGATCTGCGTGGCGGGCTTGGCGTAGCTCATCTGGCGAACCGCCGGCCCGCCGGGCAGGTCATTGACCGCATGCGCCACGCTGGCGGTCCAGGCGATGGCGCCGATCAGACCAGCTCGGCCTGCACGCAGCCACGGGGAGATTCTCGACATCTCTGCGCTCACTTTCTCTCCAGTCGGCCGCCTGCAGCGGCCCGGATGTTGTCTCGCGTTCTGGTCTTGTCGTCGCACAGCGTGTGGGCCGACGCGCGTCCTGGGACCGTGCCGGCACCCCGATTCGTCTCGTGGACGAGCCGGGCGGAATCAAGCATGACGGCGTGCGGGTCTTTCGGCCATCCCGGGAAGTCCCGATGGTCTGGGCGAGATTTCGGTGAGGATCTTCTTGATGCCGATCAGTTGTTGATGTCTTTGCAGGTGATCGGCATCAATCGTGAGGCATCTTTGGCATGAGAGAGACGGCGAGCCCGGGCCGGGCTCGCCCGCCCGGCGTCAGGGGGCCGGGCGTCGGCGCGTCATCTCGCGCATCGTGTCGAGCGAGATCTCGGTCTGGGCCTTCACGCGCGGGCGCGCCACCGGCCGCAGGGCGTGGCCGTAGATGATCTCGAAGCGCAGGTGCAGGCGGCCGTCCGGGCCGCGCAGGCGTTCGGCCAGCCGGGCCTCGAGGGCCTGGCGCCAGGCGCGGCCGCGCAGCCCGGCCGTGCGCGCCGGATGGGTGTTCAGGCCGAGCGTGCGCAGCTCGGCCAGGAGGGCCTGCGGCGAATCCCAGGTCAGCGTCAGCCGCTCCATGTCCATCACCGGATCGGCGAAGCCGGCCTGCACCAGGTCGTCGCCGAGGTCGTGCATGTCGACCCAGTCGCTGCCGGGCGCGCCCCAGCCGGCCTCGGCCCAGATCGCGCGCAGCTCGGCCAGCGTGTCCGGACCGAAGCAGGAGAACATCAGGAAGCCGTCGACCGCCAGCAGCGCGTGCCAGCGCGCCAGCAGCGCCGGGCGGTCGTCGATCCAGTGCAGCATCATGTTGGCCCACAGCAGCTCGGCGGGCGACTCGTCCTCGCCGGCTGGGCGGGGGCGGCCGGCGCCGAGCAGGCGCTGCCACCAGCGGCCCTCGCCGCGGGTCTCGTCCTCGAGCGGGCGGCCGTCCAGGCCGGTGCGCAGCAGCCGCGCCTGCGGATAGCGCGCCTGCAGCAGCGGCGCGCCGCCCGAGGTCGGGCTCCACCAGTCGATCAGGCGCGCGGGCTGGCGCAGGATCAGGCCGAGGCGCTCGTCCATGCGGCGGGCGATCTCCTCGTGCAGCCACGGGGGCGGGCGGGTCGCGCAGCGCGCCAGATGACGGGCCAGGGCGGCGGGGGCGATGCGCGGCTCGCGCAGTCGCGGGGCATCGGCAGCGGCGGGGGAGGGAGCGTCTTGCATGATGCCGGCGCAGTATAGTGAGCCGGCCATGGTCGCGTGTCGCCCGGTCGATTCTCCGCTGCGTGCCCTCGGGTCGCGTCTGCTGCGCGGCCTGGGCAGCCGTTGTCGGCTCTGCGCGCGCTGGCAGGCCGAGGTGCTGTGCGCCGACTGCCGCGCCGCCTTCGTGCCGACCTGCCCGCCGCAGGGCGAGGCTCGGGGCCTGCCGGTGCACGCGGCGCTGGACTATGCGCCGCCCTGGTCCGGCCTGATCGCCGACTTCAAGTACGGCCAGGCCTGCGAACTGGCCGGCCCGCTGGCCGCGCTGCTGGCGCAGGCGTTGCAGCCCGGGCTGGTGTCGGGCGCGATCGCGCGGCCGGACTGGATCGTTCCGGTGCCGCTGTCGGCGGCGCGGCTGCGCGAGCGCGGCTACAACCAGGCCTGGGAGCTGGCGCGTCGGCTGGCGCCACCGCTGGGTCTGCGCGCCCGCGCCGATCTGGTCGAGCGGCTGATCGACACGCCCCATCAGGTCGGCCTGGACCGTCAGGCGCGCGAGCGCAACCTGCGCGGAGCCTTTGCGGTGACGCCGGCCGGCGGCCCGGTGCTGGCGGGCCGGTCGGTCGCGCTGGTCGACGATGTGTGCACCACCGGCGCCACCGTGGCTGCGCTGGCCGAGGCGCTGCGACGCGCGGGCGCCGGCGACCTCCAGGTCTGGGTCGTCGCGCGCACGGATCGGCGATGATCCGGGCCATGTTCCGCATCGTCCTCGTCCACCCCGAAATCCCGCCGAACACCGGCAACGTCATCCGTCTGGCGGCCAACACCGGCTGCGAGCTGCATCTGGTCGAGCCGCTGGGCTTCTCGATGGACGACAAGCTGCTGCGCCGCGCCGGCCTCGACTATCACGAGTACGCGCCAGT
>JAUPTP010000545.1 GCA_030918015.1 Pseudomonadota bacterium | reverse complement strand
CGACTGCGCCTGCTCGGCCAGATGCTCGGCCGACGAGGTGCCCTGGCTGACCAGCCCGGCGTTCTGCTGCGTGACCTGGTCCATCTGCGAGACGGCCTGGCCGACCTGGGCCACGCCGGTGCTCTGCTCCTCGCTGGCGACGCTGATCTCGCCGACCAGATCGGCCACCCGCTGGATCGACCGCACGATCTCCTGCATCTTGCGCCCGGCCTCGTCGGCCTGCAGCGAGCCCTGCTCGACCCGCTCGACGCTGGTGGAGATCAGCGACTTGATCTCGCGTGCGGCCTCGGCCGAGCGCAGCGCCAGCGTGCGCACCTCGCCCGCCACCACCGCGAAGCCCCGGCCCTGCTCGCCGGCCCGTGCGGCTTCCACCGCCGCGTTCAGCGCCAGGATGTTGGTCTGGAAGGCGATGCCGTCGATCACGCCGATGATGTCGGCGATCTTGCGCGAGGCCTCGTGGATGCCGCGCATCGTCTGCACCACCTGGGTGACCACCTCGCCGCCCTGCGCGGCGACCTGGGACGACTCGCGCGCCACCGCGCTGGCCTGGCGGGCGTTGTCGGCGTTGTGGCGCACCGTGGTGCCGAGCTGCTCCATGGTCGCGGCGGTCTCTTCCAGCGCCGCGGCCTGCTGCTCGGTGCGGGCCGAGAGGTCGCGGTTGCCCTGGGCGATCTGGCTGCTGGTGCCGGCCACCCGCTCGGAGCCCTCGCGCACCGCGCTGACCGCCTGCACCAGCGCGTCCTGCATGGCCTGCAGCTGCGCCATCAGGCTGTCGCGGTCGCCGGCGCGCACCGGCACCGGCGTGCACAGGTCGCCGCCCGCCACCGAGCGGGCAATCTCGACCGCCACCGCCGGCTCGCCCCCGAGCTGGCGGCGCAGGCTGCGCACGATCACCCAGGCCAGCACGCTGCCCGACAGCACCGACAGCAGCAGCAGCGCGCCCATCGACTTCATCGCGGTCGACTGGATGGTGGCGGCCTCGGCACTGGCCTGGCGGCCCGCCTCGAGGGTATGGGCCCAGAGCTTGTCGAGTGCGGCGAGCGCCTCCTCGGCATGCATGCTGGCAATGCCATCGCTGATGTCGGCCGCCTCCTGCTGCTGTCCGGCGCGCCCGAGCGCGATCACCCGCTGCTGCGAGGACTGATAGGCCTGCCAGGCCTTGCGGAAAGCGACCAGATGGGCCTGGGTGACCTCGTCGGCCTGATGCTCGGCGTAGGCCGCGAGGGCCTGGTCGGCGGACTTCAGCGCTGCGGCGATCTTGTCCTCGTATTCGGCGTGATAGCTGCGGTCCGTGGTCCGGCTGTGGCGGACCTCGACATCGCGCGCCTCCAGAAGCGCCGCGCGACTGGTGGCCAGCTGCGCAACGCCCGGCAGCCAGCGCTCGGAGAGCTCTCCGGCACGATGGCCCACCTGATGCAGACCGACGAGGCCGACCGCACCGACCGCGCCAGCCAGCACGACGCCCAGACCAAAGCCCAGACTGAGCCGGGTGCCCAGGCTCAGGCGCGAGAACCGCTCGCGCGCGGCATGGGAAGCAGCCATGGCCGGCTCACTTCTTGTGACCGACATAGCTCACGCCGACGATCTTGCCCGCGCCGTCCTTGATCGGGCGGTAGCAGGCATCGAAGGCCGTGCCCAGCACGTCGATCGGGCCGCAGAACTCGCCGCCCTTGCTCACCGCCTCGTAGGCGGCGTTGCGAGCCAGCTGCGTGCCCACGCCCCGCTTGCCCTCGGGCGTCAGGACGTTGGTGCTGACGCGCACGAACTCGTCGCCGTCCTTGACGAAGACGGTCGCGGTGGCGCCGTGCGCCTTGCGGATCGCGTCGACGACGTCGTAGTTGTTGTTGATCTTGCGATCGCCGAAGAACAGCGCCGGCACGGTCTTGCCCGCCACCGTGTCGGTGCCCTCGACCTTGGCCGCGCCGATGCGGGCCAAGCGAGCTTCCAGATCGGTGATCGTGGCCTTGGGATCGGCGGCCCGGGCTGTGCCTGCCACGGCCAGCGCCACGACGGCGGCGCTCAGGAAGGAGAAGCGATTCATGGCAATCCAGAGGTGTCGTGAGGGAGCGTCCCGTCCGGACGCGTCGTGCAGGACGCGAGGAAGGGGCCGCCCGATCGTGACACCACGGTCTGCCCGGCAGCGGCGCGAAGAGCCCGGAGAAGCGCGGCTTCATCCGGGCGGCCGACCGCTCAAGATCGGCCGGATCGCGATGCGTCGCGTCAGCGGCGCGGCGGACGGGCGTCGTCGCGGCGGGGCGCCGGGCGCGGGGCCTCGGCGGCCTCGCGGCGCGCCTGCTCGAGCAGCGCGTCGAGCTGATCCTCGGGCACGCCGCGCAGCACGCAGAAGCTCGAGCGCTTGAGCGAGCTGCGCTCGAAGTCGCGCAGCAGCTGGGCGCGCTCGCGGCGCTGCGGATCGTCCTGCACGCGCTCGACCGGGGCTTGCGGGCGCGCAGCGGCCGGGGCCGGACGGGCGGCGGACTCGTCGCGCGGCGGCCGGGCCGCACGCTCCGGGCGGTCGGGGCGTGGCGCGCGAT
>JAUPTP010000544.1 GCA_030918015.1 Pseudomonadota bacterium | reverse complement strand
ACTGGCCAGGAAGACGCTGGCGATCCGACCACCACCCAAGTCAGCACCGGCGGCCAGCACCTGAGCGAACAAGGTGTTGAAGCCCTTGACGATGGCTGCCTGCGGCACCGCCCTGGCGATCTCTTCGGCGGCAGAGCTGCTGTGTCCCAGGGTCAGGCCCATGTAGTCCGCCGTGAGCGGATTGGTGATGTCGATCACCGCCTGGCCGTCTTGCACGCCGACCGCAGCCAGGGCACTGGCCGCATCGGCGTAGCCCGTGGCCAGCACGACCACATCGGCCCCCAGGGCTGAGCCTGCCACCGGCACAGCCACCGCGCCCGGATGGGCCGCGGCCAGCAGGGCCGCCTTGCTCCCGTCACGGGCCGTGACACTGACCTGATGGCCAGCTCTGCTCAGTTGTTGAACGAAGGCCGAGCCCATGTTGCCCGCGCCAATGACAGTGACTTTCATTTCATGACCTCGTGAAGTGGAGACAGCGTCTTGCTGCCCTGGAAGTCACTGTATGAGTTGCTCCATCAAGGATAAATACGCCTTGCAAGGACTGACTGATCTTGTTTTGAGGACAATGGGGCATGGATCGATTTCTGGAAATGCGCGCCTTCGTGGCCGTGGTCGACGCGGGCAGCTTCGTCGGGGGCGCCGATGCCCTCCAGCTGTCCAAATCCGTGGTGTCGCGTGTGGTGTCGGAGCTTGAACAGCGACTGGGCGTGCGACTCCTGCATCGCACGACGCGCCGGCTGTCTTTGACCCGCGAAGGCGAGGTTTTCCACGAGCGTTGCAAGGACCTGCTGGCCAGCCTGGAGGCAGCCGAGACCGAGATCACCCACCACACCGGTGAAGTCATGGGCGAGTTGCGCATCAGCGCGCCGGTTTCGTTCGGCCTGCTCCAGTTGGCCCCCCTGTGGCCGGTTTTCATGGCAAGGCACCCGCAATTGGTGCTGGACGTTACCCTGGGGGATCGTCTGGTCGACCTGGTGGATGAAGGCTTCGACCTGGCGGTGCGGATCGCTCAGCTGAACAACTCATCGCTGGTGACACGCAGATTGGCCACCACCCGACTGGTCCTGTGTGCCACCCCGCGCTATCTGCTTGAGCAGGGCCCGTTGCAGCACCCGTCCGAGCTGGCTCATCACCCTGTGTTCGCGTACAAGCTGCTGGCCACCGGAGAGCAGTGGAACTTCGAGGGGCCGGACGGCCCTGTCGCCGTGAAGATCAACCCGCGCATGCGCAGCACCAGTGGCGACACCTGCTGCGCAGCGGCGCTGCAACACCAGGGCCTGGTCTTGCAGCCAACCTTCCTGGTCGGACACCATCTGGCCTGCGGAGATCTGGTGGAGGTTCTGCCCCAGTTCCGATCCACGGAACTGGGCATCTACGCGGTGTATCCCAGCCGAAAGCAGCTGGCGCCTAAAGTGCGGCTGATGGTGGACTTTCTGGCCGAGGCCTTCGCAGCGCCTGCATGGAGTGCCTGATGCGCCGGGTGTTCCCGGACTGACTAGAGCATGGCCTGGAACTCGGCCACGGCATGAAACAGGTCGGCTTCCAGGCCGTAGTCGGCCACCTGGAAGATCGGCGCCTCGGGATCCTTGTTGATCGCCACGATCACCTTCGAATCCTTCATGCCGGCCAGATGCTGGATCGCGCCCGAGATGCCGGCCGCGATGTACAGGCTCGGCGCCACGATCTTGCCGGTCTGGCCGACCTGCCAGTCGTTGGGCGCGTAGCCCGCGTCCACCGCCGCGCGGCTCGCGCCCAGCGCCGCGCCCAGCTTGTCGGCCAGCGGCGTCAGCACCTCGTCGAACTTCTCGCTCGAGCCCAGCGCGCGCCCGCCCGAGACGATGATCTTCGCGGCGGTCAGCTCCGGACGGTCGCTCTTCATCACCTCGCGGCCGACGAAGGTGCTCTTGCCGGCGTCGGCCACCGCCGCGACCGTCTCCACCGCCGCGCTGCCGCCGGTGGCCGCCGCAGCGTCGAAGCCGGTCGAGCGCACGGTGAGGACCTTGACCGCATCCACGCTCTGCACGGTGGCCACCGCGTTGCCGGCGTAGATCGGCCGCTCGAAGGTGTCGGCGCTCACCACCCGGGTGATGTCGCTGACCTGCGCCACGTCCAGACGGGCCGCCACGCGCGGCGCGACGTTCTTGCCGCCAGCCGTCGACGGGAACAGCAGGTGGCTGTAGCCGCCGGCCACCGCCAGCACCTGCGCCGCCAGGTTCTCGGCCAGACCGTCGGCCAGGCTCGCGCCGTCGGCATGCAGCACCTTGGCCACACCGACGATCTGCGCCGCCGCCGCCGCCGCCGCCGCCGCGTTCAGGCCCGCGACCAGCACATGCACTTCCGTGCCCAGCGCCGCAGCCGCCGCCACGGTGTTCAGCGTCGCGCCCTTGATGGACGCATGGTCATGTTCAGCAATGACAAGTGCAGCCATCTCAGATCACCTTCGCTTCGTTCTTCAGCTTCGCGACCAGCGTCGCCACGTCCGCCACCTTCACGCCCGCGCCCCGCTGCGCCGGCTCCGCCACCTGCAGCGTCCGGATC
>JAUPTP010000543.1 GCA_030918015.1 Pseudomonadota bacterium | reverse complement strand
CGACCGGCGCCAGCAGCCCCAGCGCCGCCGCCGGCGCGGCCCGCAGCCAGCCGCGCCGCGTCGTCATGGCCGCCTCAGCGTGTACTGCACGACATTTGTGTTGCCGGTGTCGAAGGCCGCCTCGCAGTAGGCGAGGTAGAAATCCCAGGTGCGCATGAAGGCCTCGTCGAAACCCAGCCGAGCCGCCGCGGCCGAAGCGCCGTGGAAGGCCACCCGCCAGCGCCGCAGCGTCTCGGCGTAATCCGGCCCGAAGGCCAGCGTGCGCTCCACCTCCAGCCCGGCACGTCCGGCGGCCAGGCGGAACTCGCGGTCGCTCGGCAGCAGGCCGCCGGGGAAGATGTACTGCTGGATGAAGTCGGTCGAGCGCACATAGCGGTCGAACAGGTCGTCGCGGAGGGTGATGGTCTGGATGCAGGCCCGGCCGCCCGGCTTCAGGCTGCGCGCCACCGTCTCGAAGTAGGACGGCCAGTAGGCGCGCCCGACCGCCTCGAACATCTCGATCGACACCAGCGCGTCGAAGGGCGCGTCGGCGATGTCGCGGTAGTCCTGCAGCCGCAGCTCGGCCTGCCCGCCCAGGCCCTGGCGCGCCAGGCGCTCCCGGGCCCAGGCGAGCTGCTCGGTCGACAGCGTCACGCCGGTCAGGTGGGCGCCGCGCCGCGCCGCCGCCTCGGCCACCGCACCCCAGCCGCAGCCGATCTCCAGCACCCGGCTGCCCGGCTGCACGCCGGCCTCGGCCAGCGCGCGGGCCACCTTGGCGTCCTGCGCCTCGGACAGCGCACGGCCGTGATCGCCGCCGAACCAGGCGCTCGAGTAGTTCATCGTGGCATCGAGCCACAGGCGATAGAACGCGTTGCCGAGGTCGTAGTGCGCGTGGATGTTGCGGCGGCTGCCCTCGCGGCTGTTGCGGTTGCGCCAGTGCTGCAGCCGGTGCAGCAGCGAGCCCCACCAGCCGCCGAAGATCAGCCGCTCGATCGCCTCGCGGTTGAGCAGCAGCAGGCGAAGCAGCGCCGGCAGGTCGTCGGTGTCCCAGTCGCCGGCGATGAAGGCCTCGGCAAAGCCGATGTCGCCGGACTTCAGCGCAGCCGTGAACACCTTCTGGTCGTGCACCACCAGCGTGGCGCGCGGCTCCATGCCCGAGCCCAGGCGCAGGTGCGAGCCGTCAGGCCAGCGCAGGTCGAGCGTGCCGTGCTCGATGCGCTTGAGCAGGCCCAGCACGGTGCGGGTGGCGGCGCTGGCACCCCGGGGCAGCAGCCTCTCGGTCGGGGTCGACGAGGACACGGACGGGCGCAGCGGCAGGCCGGGCAGCGCGGCGGAACGGACGGGCTGGTTCATCGGAAGTCTCGCTCGGTAGGGCTCATCGGCTCACCAGCGCCGCAGGCGGCACCGGCTTGTGGAAGAAGGGAACGCGGCGCCACCACAGCTGCAGCGCCTGCCAGTGGATGCGCGCCATCACGCCCAGCGTCAGCAGCGGGTGGGCGGTCCAGGCGCGGCGCAGCGCCTCGGACGTCAGCGGCTCCAGGCGGCCGCTGACGCTGGTGCTGATCAGCTCGCGGCCGTCGGCGTCGTCATGGTCGATGCGCACCACGGTGCGCTCCGGGGTGCGCAGGAAGCGGAAGCGGTAGTGCCCCTCGACGCGGCAGAACGGCGAGACGTGGAAGACCTTGTCGGCGCGCAGCTCGCGGCCCCAGGCCGGCGCGTCGAGCAGGTAGCAGTGGCGCTCGCCAAAGGTGTTGTTGACCTCGGCGACGATGGCGCGCAGCGAGCCGTCGGCGCGGTGCGCGTACCAGAAGCTCACCGGCTTGAAGGCGTAGCCGAGCACCCGCGGGTAGGTGTGCAGCCAGATCTCGCCATCGGCGTCCGCGATGCCCTCGGCCGCCAGCAGCCGCTCGAACCAGGCCAGCGCGTCGTCGCCGCCGTCGCCGTGGTCGCGGTCATGGAAGCTGACCCGCGCGGCGCGGTTGCGCGCCAGCACCGGATCGGGCTGCTGGCGCAGCGTGCGCATCGGCAGCAGCAGGAACCAGGTGTCGTAGCGGAAGGCGCGGGCCACCGGCCGGCGCCGCGCATGGCGCACCGGGCCGCGGCCGATCAGCGCGCGCGGCGGGTTCATGCCGCCTCCGCCGCCGACACCGGCCGGACCAGCGTCAGGTGCGGACCGGCGCCGGCCGCGCGCTCGCGCAGCGCCGCGACCACCGCCAGGCCCGACTTCAGCCCGTCCTCATGGAAGCCGTAGCCGGTCCAGGCGCCGCAGAACCAGGTGTGGCGCCGGCCCTGGATCGCGGGCAGCCGGCGCTGCGCCTCGATCGCCGCCAGGTCGAAGACCGGATGGCTGTAGTCGTACTCGCCCAGGATGTGCTCGCGCCGGATCTGGCGCACCGGATTGAGCGAGACGATCACCGGCTGGGTCCACGGCATCGGCTGCAGCCGGTTGAGCAGATAGTGCAGGCACACGCCCGAGCGCTCGCGACCCGCGTCGCCGGCGTGCTCGTAGTTCCAGGCGGCCCAGGCCTTGCGGCGCCGCGGCAACTGGCCCTCGTCGGTGTGCAGCAC
>JAUPTP010000542.1 GCA_030918015.1 Pseudomonadota bacterium | reverse complement strand
CTGCGCCTGCGCGAGCAGCCCGGGGGAGCGGTGGTGCCGCCCGGCGTGTTCCTGCCGGCGGCCGAGCGCTTCCAGCTGGCCAGCCGCATCGACCGCTGGGTGGTGCAGCAGGTCTTCCTGGCGCTCGACGCGGCGGCCGAGCGCGGGCTGGTGGCGGGCTGCATCTCGGTCAACCTCTCGGGCCAGTCGCTGGGCGACCACGACTTCCACCTGCATGTGGTGCAGCTGGTGCAGGCGGCGCGCTTCGACGTGCGGGTGCTGTGCTTCGAGGTCACCGAGACCGCGGCGATCACCGACCTGCCGGCAGCGGCCGGCTTCATGGCCGCGATGCGCGAGCTGGGCATCCGCATCGCGCTGGACGACTTCGGGGCCGGCGCCTCGTCCTTCGGCTACCTGAAGTCGCTGCCGGTGGACATGCTGAAGATCGACGGCCAGTTCATCCGCGATCTCGGCCGCGATGCGCTGGACCTGGCGACGGTGCGGTGCTTTCGCGACATCGCGCAGGTCGTCGGCGTGACGACGGTGGCCGAGTTCGTCGAGGCGCCCGAGGTGCTGGCCCTGCTCGCCGAGCTGGGCATCGACCATGCCCAGGGCTACCTGCTGCACCGGCCCGAGCCGTTCGGGGCGGTGCTGCAGCAGGCGCTCGAGGCGCTCGAGGCGCCGGGAGCGGGCCGGGCCTGAGTTCAGCCGCGGCGTGCGCGCACCGCCTCGGCCAGCCGGCGCAGCACCGGCTCGGTCTGCTCGAAGCCGATGCAGGCGTCGGTGATCGACACGCCGTGCTTCAGCGGCTGACCGGCCACCAGATCCTGGCGGCCTTCTTCCAGGTGGCTCTCGATCATCACGCCGGTGATGCGCCGGTCGCCGGCGGCGATGCGCGCGGCCAGGTCCTCGGCGACCTCGATCTGGCGGCGGTGCTGCTTGCTGCTGTTGGCGTGCGACAGGTCGACCATCACCTGCTCGCGCAGGCCCGAGGTCTTCAGCATCGCGCAGGCGGCGTCGACGTCGGCGGCGCCGTGGTTCGGGCCCTTCGAGCCGCCGCGCAGGATGACATGGCAGTCGGCGTTGCCGCGGGTCTCGAAGACGGCGGCCACGCCCATCTTGGTCATGCCCATGAAGGCGTGCGGCGCGCTGGCGGCCAGGATGGCGTCGGCGGCGATGCGGATGCTGCCGTCGGTGCCGTTCTTGAAGCCGACCGGGCAGCTCAGGCCCGAGGCGAGCTGGCGGTGGCTCTGGCTCTCGGTGGTGCGCGCGCCGATCGCGCCCCAGGAGATCAGCTCGGCGATGTACTGCGGGCTGAGCAGGTCCAGGAACTCGGTGGCCGCCGGCAGGCCCGCGCCCAGGATGTCGAGCAGCAGGGCGCGCGCGCGCGTCAGGCCCTCGTTGATCGCGAAGCTGCCGTCCAGGTGCGGGTCGTTGATGTAGCCCTTCCAGCCCACCGTGGTGCGCGGCTTCTCGAAGTAGACGCGCATCACCGTGACCAGCTCGCCGCGCAGCGCGTCGGCCAGCGGCTTCAGGCGCGCGGCGTATTCCATCGCCTGCGCATGGTCGTGGATCGAGCAGGGCCCGACGACCACCACCAGCCGGTCATCGCGGCCGTGCAGCACGTCGGCGATCTCGCTGCGCGCCTGCTCGACCAGCGCCTGCGCGGCCTCGCCGATGGGCAGCTGCTCATGCAGCAGCGCCGGCGTGATCAGGGGGCGCACCGCGTCGATGCGGGTGTCGTCGATGCGGGTGGTGTCGCGGGTGCTGCGGCGCGAGCCGGCTTCGCGGTCGTGGCGGGGATCGTCGAGGGTGTTCATGGTCGGCCATTGTCGCCGTCGGCGCGGCTCAGCGGGCGGTGCCGATCGCGATGCCGCGGAACTGCCCGGCCTGCGCGCCGCCGGCCGGCTTCGGATGGCGCGTCGGGTCGAACCGGTGCAGCAGCTCGGCCTCCTGCGCCAGGGCGATGGCCTGGTGGCGCTGGCGCACATGGCCGTAGCCGCGGATCGAGGCCGGCACCGCGGCGATCTGCTGCGCCAGCCGGCGCCGGGCCGGCGCGGCGTCCTGGCGCAGCGCCTCGATCAGCGCGTCCACCCGCGCCTCGTAGGCCGCGAGCAGCGCGCGCTCGCCGCGGCGCTCGGCGCTGTGGCCGAAGGGATCGAGCCAGCGGCCGCGCAGCATGCGGCCGTGCGCCAGCAGCCGCAGCAGCGGCCGCATCCAGCGCGCGTCGAAGCGGCGCTTGCCTGTGCCCAGCCACGGCGGCGCGAGGTGGAATTCCAGCCGCCAGTCGCCCTCGTACTGCGCCTTCAGGCTGTCGACGAAGGCCGGGTCGCCCAGCAGCCGCGCGACCTCGTATTCGTCCTTCACGCTCATCAGGCGCAGCAGCTGGGTGGCGACGGTGCGGGTGAGCGGCAGATCGGGCGCCGCCTCGCCCGGCGCGGGCAGGGCGGCCTCGAAGGCGCGCACCCGCTCGACGCGCTCGCGCCAGCGCGCGGCCCAGGCGGCATCCTGGTAGTCGCGCAGGTGCGCGGTGCCGCGGGCGATCAGCGCGTCGAGCGTCTCGGCCGGGGCGGGCGC
>JAUPTP010000541.1 GCA_030918015.1 Pseudomonadota bacterium | reverse complement strand
AGGTCATCCGGCCCCGTGGCCTCGAGCAGCAGGTCGCTCAGGCCCAGGATGCCGTGCAGCGGCGTGCGCAGCTCGTGGCTCATCACGGTCAGGAAGCGGGTCTTGGCCTCGGAGGCCGCCTCGGCGGTGCGCTCCTCGACCAGCTGGTTCATCAGCGCCAGGGCCTGCTCGACGGTGCAGTCGCGGCTGCGGATCTGGTGGAGCATCGACTGGAAGGCGGCCACGGTCCGTCCGATCTCGTCATGTCCGGGCGGTGGCAGCTGGACCTGCTCGGTGCGGCCCTCGGCGATGGCGGTGGCCGCCGCGGCCAGCTCGTCGAGCGGCTGGCTGATGCGCCGTGCCAGCGGCAGCGCGAAGCGCCGCAGCATCAGCCAGGCCAGCATGGCGACGATCACCATCGCGCCGCTCTGCGCCAGCAGGCTGGCGAGCAGGTCGTGCTGATCGAGCTGCACCGTGACGCTGCCCACCCGCTCGCGCAGGTGATCGACCACCGGCACGCTGCGCACCAGCCGGCCGCTGAGCAGCTCGCCCTCACGGCTCCAGAGGGCGGGCACCGGCTCATGGCCCCAGGACGCCAGCGGCGTCGTCTGCCCGGCCGCAAAGACCCAGATGCCGCTCACGCGCGGCTGCGACTCGGCCACCGAGAGCTCGCGCGAGACGGCATCGGCATCCTGCGCGGCCAGGGACTCGGCGATGAGCTGCGCGATCGTCGCCGTCAGCTCGGCGGTCTCGGCCTCGGCATGGCGCAGCGCGAAGTACCAGCCCACCAGCATCGTCGCCAGCACCGACAGCAGCAGCGTCACGCCCGTGCACAGGCTGATCAGCCAGCCCAGCTGCTGGCGCAGCGGTCGGCCGCTCACGCGCGCATGCCAGCGCTGTGCCCAGGTGCTCTTGCCCATCGCACGGCCCGCCGGGTTCAGGCGGCCGAGGTCGCGCACGTCCCGTCCGGGTGCTCCTCGAACCGGTCCTGGTGCCGGGCATGGATGTCGCTCACCTCGCTCCAGACCGACAGCAGCGCCTCGACGCAGTCCGGATCGAAATGGCTGCCGGCGTTGTCCACCAGGAAGCTGCGCGCCTGCTCGAGCGGCCAGGCCTTCTTGTAGGGGCGCTTGGAGGTCAGCGCGTCGAAGACATCGGCCACCGCGACGATGCGCCCGACCAGCGGAATCGCCTCGCCGCGCAGGCCCTGCGGATAGCCGCTGCCGTCGAACTTCTCGTGGTGGCTGTGCGCGATGACCGCGGCCATGCGCAGCAGCGGCGAAGGACTGTCGCGCAGGATCTGGTAGCCGATGGCGGCGTGCTCGCGCATGATGGCCATCTCCCGGTCGTCGAGGCGGCCGGGTTTGAGCAGGATGTGGTCGGGCGTGCCGACCTTGCCGATGTCGTGCATCGGCGCGGCGCGGTGCAGCATGTCGAGCATCGCCTCGGGCAGCCCGAGCTGGCGCGCGATCAGCCGCGAGTACAGCGCCATGCGCACCAGATGCAGGCCGGTCTCGGGGTCGCGGTACTCGGCCGCGCGCGACAGCCGCAGGATGGTGTCGTACTCGCGCTCGGCGATCAGGCGGGTGGCGCGCTCGACCTCCTCGGCCAGCGTGGCGGCGCGCTCGGCCAGCACCTTCTGGCTGCGGCGCAGTGTCAGCATGTTCCTGGCGCGCGCCAGGAACTCCAGCCGGTCGACCGGCTTGGTCAGGAAGTCGCTGGCCCCGCGCGCCAGCGCGTCGTAGCGCACCTGCGCCTCGTGGCTGGCGGTGATCATCAGGATCGGCACCTCGGCCTTGCCCGGGTGCAGGCGCAGCTGCTCGATGAAGGACAGGCCGTCGATCACCGGCATCATGTAGTCGACCAGCAGCAGGTCGAAGTCGTTCGACAGGCACCACTGCAGCGCCGGCACCGGGTCGATGAAGTCGACGCTGGGCTGCGCCGAGAGCTGGCGCACCAGCGCCTTCAGCAGCGCGACATTGACCCGGTTGTCATCGACGATGACGATCTGCATGCTTCCTCCGGAGACGGGCGTGGCGAAACCGCTGGCTCTGCCCGATCCGGGGAAAATCGGCCGCGCAAGCGGCCACTTGAGTCGGGAGGCTCCCGTGGGTGCGGGGGCGCCGGGCTCACTGCGGCTGGAAGCCGCTGGTGCGGATGATGCGCGCCCAGGTCGCGCGGTAGGCCTGCTCGCGCGCGGCCAGCTTCGCGCCGTCGCTGAAGCCCACGCTCAGCCCCATCGCGGTCAGCCGCGCATGCACCTCGCGCTGCGCGACCACCCGCGCCAGCGCCGCGGCGAAGCGCTGGCGCATGTCCGCCGGCGTGCCCGCCGGCGCGAACACGCCGTAGTAGGGCACGTCCTCGAAGCCGGCCAGGCCCAGCTCGGCGAAGGTGGGCACCTCCGGCAGCGCCGCCTGGCGCCGCCCGCCCAGCACCGCGACCACCTTCAGCCGGCCGGCGCGGTGGCTCTCGATGAAGTCGGGAATCGAGCCGACGCCGGCGGCGATCTGCCGGCCCATCAGGTCGGTGATCATCGGCGCGCTGCCGCGGTAGGGGGCGGAGATCAGGTCCAGACCGT
>JAUPTP010000540.1 GCA_030918015.1 Pseudomonadota bacterium | reverse complement strand
GCTGTCGGTGGTGCACTTCTGGGCGCTGATCTTCACCTACATGTGGGCGGGTCCGCACCACCTGCACTACACCGCGCTGCCGGACTGGACGCAGAGTGTGGGCATGATCTTCTCGCTGGTGCTGCTGGCCCCGAGCTGGGGCGGCATGATCAACGGCATCATGACCCTGTCGGGCGCCTGGAACAAGCTGCGCGACGACCCGATCCTGAAGTTCCTGATCGTCTCGCTGTCGTTCTACGGCATGTCGACCTTCGAAGGTCCGATGATGTCGATCAAGACCGTCAACGCCCAGAGCCACTACACCGACTGGACGGTCGGCCATGTGCACTCCGGCGCCCTGGGCTGGGTGGGCCTGGTGTCGATCGGTTCGCTGTACCACCTGATTCCGCGCATGTTCGGCCGCAAGCAGATGTACAGCGTGCGCGCCATCGAGCTGCACTTCTGGCTGGCCACCATCGGCATCGTGCTCTACATCGCCGCGATGTGGATCGCCGGCGTCATGCAGGGCCTGATGTGGCGTGCCACCAACCCGGACGGCACCCTGGTCTACAGCTTCGTCGAGAGCGTCAAGGCGAGCTATCCGTTCTACGTCATCCGTCTGGGCGGCGGTGTCATGTACCTGAGCGGCATGTTCCTGATGGCCTGGAACACCGTCATGACGATGCGCGTCGGCAAGACCGACCCGGTCGCCATCCCGCCGGTGGCGGCTCACGCCTGACCCTGACCCACGGAGCAACACCACCATGGCAAACCAACATGCACCGGTGACTGGTCACGAGAAGATCGAGACCAGCAACTTCCTGCTGATCGTCCTGACGCTGATCACCATCCTGTTCGGCGGCCTGACGGAGATCGTCCCGCTGTTCTTCCAGACCTCCACGACCCAGCCGGTCGAGGGCCTCAAGCCCTACACCGCGCTGCAGCTCGCCGGCCGCGACGTCTACCTGCGCGAGGGCTGCTACAACTGCCACTCGCAGATGATCCGTCCCTTCCGTGCCGAGACGCTGCGCTACGGCGAGATCTCCAAGGCGGGCGAGTTCGTCTACGACCACCCCTTCCAGTGGGGCTCGAAGCGCACCGGTCCGGACCTGCACCGCGTGGGCGGCAAGTACAGCGACCAGTGGCACTACGTGCACCTGATGAACCCGCGCGACGTGGTGCCCGAGTCGAACATGCCGGCCTACCCCTGGCTCGACAGCGCGCCGGCGAACGTGGACATCGGCAAGAACATGGCCGCGCTGCGCAAGGTCGGCGTCCCGTACACCGACGAGGACATCGCCAAGGCCGCCGACGAGGTCAAGGGCAAGACGGAAATCCAGGCGCTGATCGCTTTCCTGCAGGTGCTGGGCACCGCCGGTGGCAAGCCTGCGCCGGCCGCGACGACCGCGGCGGCGCAGTGACGCGAGGGGGAGAGTCATGGACATCAGCATCGTCAACGACCTCCGCAGCTTCGTCACCGTCTTCTTCCTGATCCTGTTCCTGGGCATCGTCGCCTGGGCCTATTCCAGCCGCAACCGCTCGGCCTTCGAGGAGGCCGCGGGGCTCGCCCTCGAGGGGGACGAGCCGGCTGATCACAAGACAAGCAACGGAGGCACCCAATGAGTGACTTCATTTCGAGTTTCTGGTCGTGGTATGTCATCGCGATCGTGGTGGGCGGGCTGCTGTTCTGCCTGTTCGTGCTGGCCGTGGCCAGCAAGCGCACCGTCATGGCCGACGACAACTCGACCGGCCACGTCTGGGACGAGGACCTGAAGGAGATGAACAACCCGCTGCCGCGCTGGTGGATGGGGCTGTTCCTGATCACGGTGGCCTTTGCCGCGACCTACCTGACGCTCTACCCCGGTCTGGGCGGCAGCAAGGGCACGCTGGGCTGGTCCTCGCGCAGCCAGCTCGAGGCCGAGAACGCCAAGGCTCGCCAGGCCATGGCGCCGGTCTATGAGCGCTTCATGACCATGACGCCGGAGGCCCTGGCCGCCGACACGCAGGCCATGGGCATCGGCGAGCGTCTGTTCGTCAACACCTGCGCGGGCTGCCACGGCTCGGACGCGCGCGGGGGCAAGAGCTTTCCCAACCTGACCGACAACGACTGGCTGGGCGGCACGGGCGCGGACTACATCGCCAAGACCATCGCCCAGGGCCGTCAGGGCATGATGCCCCCGATGGCGGCTGCGGTCGGCTCGGCCGATGACGTCAAGAACGTCGCCAACTATGTGCTGAGCCTGTCGGGCAGCCCGCATGACTCGATCAGTGCGCAGCTGGGCAAGAGCAAGTTCGGCGCCTGCGCGGCCTGTCACGGCGCGGACGGCAAGGGCAACCAGGCCCTGGGCGCGCCCAACCTGACCGACAAGGTCTGGCTGCACGGCTGGGGCGAGGCCGCGGTCATGGCGATGATCAACAACGGCAAGACCAACGTCATGCCGCAGCACGCCTCCCGCCTGTCGCCGGAGCAGATCAAGGTGCTGGCCGCCTATGTCTGGAGCCTGTCGCACAAGGGCGAGAAGCAGACCGCCCTGGCCGCTCCGGCCGGTGATGCGAAAGCGCAATAAGCTCGGGCTTGTC
>JAUPTP010000539.1 GCA_030918015.1 Pseudomonadota bacterium | reverse complement strand
GAAGGCGCCGCCAGCGCGCTGCCGCTCGGCCTGGGCGAAGACCGCGTTGACCGCCCCCACCAGCGCCTTCGTCGAGCGGTAGTTGGTGCCCAGCGCATGGTGGCGCCCGGCGGTGGCGCGGCGCACCGCCAGGTAGCTGTAGATGTCGGCGCCGCGGAAGCGGTAGATCGACTGCTTGGGGTCGCCGATCATCAGCAGCGCGGTGGCCGGATCGTCGTCGGCGACCCGGTAGAGGCGGTCGAACAGCCGGTACTGCAGCGGCGAGGTGTCCTGGAACTCGTCGATCAGCGCGACCGGGTACTGCGCCAGGATGCCCTGGCGCAGCCGCTCGCCCGACGCGCCCGCCAGCGCCTGCTCGAGCCGGCGCTGCAGGTCGGCGAAGCCGAACTGCGCCGCGGCCCGCTTGAGCTGGTCGAGCCGCTGCACGACGCGCCGCGTCGCATGGCGCAGCAGCCGCGGCGCCAGCGGCTCCAGCGCGTCGAGCGCGGCCTGCAGCGCCTCGAACTCGGCGAAGGCGGCCGGGATCTCGCCGCAGTCCTGGTGCTTCTTCAGCGCCTCGCGCAGGCCGTCGGGCGTCAGCCGCCGCGCGCCGGTGTCGGGCTGCAGCACCAGCCGCTCGGCCAGCGCATCCTCGGCCCAGGCGACGATCTGTCCGTGCCATTTCTCGAGCGACGCCGGGTTGACCTTGGTGGCGCTGAACGGCGGCTTCGGTCCGTTCTGATGGCGGTGGATCCAGGTGAACATCGCCTCGGCGCGCTCGACCCAGCCGGCCTTGAGCGCCAGCAGCTGCGCGCGGCGCGCCTCGACCCAGTCCGGCAGCCACTCGGGCAGGGGCCGGGCGCCGTCCTGCGCCTCCAGCAGCTCCTCGTGCATCAGCAGCGGCCGCACCTGCCGCCCCATCGCCTCGGCCTCGGGCCAGAGGCGGTGCAGGCGCTCGAGCGCGGCCATCGGCAGCGGATAGACCTCGCGGCGCCAGACGTCGAGCACCGCCTGCTGCAGCAGCTCGCGCTCGTCGGCGACCAGCTCCTCGGTGAAGAGGCTGCCGCTGTCGAAGGCGTGCTCGCGCAGCATGCGCTGGCACCAGGCGTCGATGGTGTGCACCGCCGCCTCGTCCATCACCTCGGCGGCCAGCGCCAGGCGGTGCGCGGCCTGCGAGCGGGCCTCGTCATCGGCGCAGTCGGCCACCAGGGCCTGCACGAAGGCGTCGCCGCTGGCCGCCAGCGCCACCGGGTCGCGGAACAGCCGCGCCGCCTCGATCAGCCGCTCGCGGATGCGCGCCGACAGCTCGCGGGTGGCCGCGCGGGTGAAGGTCATCACCAGGATCTGCGCGGGCGCCAGCGCCCGCGGCTCGCGGGTGCCGTGCTCGCCGTGGCCCAGCACCAGGCGCAGGTAGAGCGCCGCGATCGTCCAGGTCTTGCCGGTGCCGGCGCTGGCCTCGATCAGGCGCGAGCCGCACAGCGGCAGGCTCAAAGGGTCGAGTGCGCCGGTCATGCCGCGGCCTCCTCTGCATCATCCTCGTCGTCATCGTCGTCGGCGGCCGCATCGCTCAGCGGCTCGACGCTCACGCCCCCGTCGCGCACCCAGGCGTGCCAGGGGCCGTAGAGCGCCTGTGTCCAGGCCTCGAAGCCGGGCGCCTCGCGCAGCGTCTCCCAGTCGGGGAAGAGCCGGGCCAGCGCCGGCTCGCGCCCCTCGCCCGGCCAGGCGCCGGCGGTCTGCCGGCCCTCGAAGGCCTCGCGGGCGCTGGCCTCGGCGCGCTCGTTGTCCTGGCCGACCAGCCAGGCCAGCGCCGTGCGCAGGGCCACCGGCAGCGGCGCCGCGAGGTGCTCGCGCCAGCCCGCCAGCAGCGCCTCGACCGCCGCGCGGGCCTCGGCGGGCGCGGGCGGCAGCAGCCGCAGCACCGCGTCGCGGCCGATCAGCCGGCCCTCCACCGCATGACCGCAGGCCGCCGCCAGCACCATCCTCAGCCACGGCCGCAGCAGCTTGGCCGGCTGCGGCGCCAGCGCGCCCTTGTTCGGGCCGGAGCGGATCGGCCGGCACAGCGTGCGGGCCTCGATCGCCAGCCACAGGGCCGGCGCCGTGCCGGCCGTGCCCGGCTGGGCGCGCAGCGCATCGAGCCAGTCGTCGATGCGCTGGCCGTGGCCGGACTGCACCAGCTGCAGCGGCCGCAGCGGCTCGCACCAGCGGTGGCGCGAGCGCTGCCACTCGCGCCAGACCGGGGCGCTCTGGCGCACGAAGCGCAGCCGCCACAGCTCGCCCAGGCCGCGCAGCGGCAGCTCGCCGCGGCGCACCAGCCGCTCGGTGCGGCGCAGCAGCTCGGTGTGGCAGGCCGCCAGCGTCATCGGCCCGTCCGCGCGGTCCTCGCCCTGCTCGAGCAGCTCGCGCAGCAGCATCGTCTCGTCGAGCGCCCCCAGCGCCAGAGGCTCGTCGTCGAGGATCTGCGGCTCGATCGGCGCGAACTCGACATCGAGGCGCTCGCGGAAATGGTGCTGCACCGGGTTGCGCAGGAAGCGCTCCAGCCGCGCCAGCGTGATCGGCTCGGTCGCGGTCGCGGTCGCGGCC
>JAUPTP010000538.1 GCA_030918015.1 Pseudomonadota bacterium | reverse complement strand
CGCCGGCGCGCTGGCGGACGCGGGCCGCGCGGTGCTGATCGGCACCGGCTCGGTGGCCGAGTCCGAGCAGGTCGCGGCGCTGCTGCGCCAGCAGGGCCGCGCGCCGCTGGTGCTGCACGCGCTGCAGGGCGCGCTCGAGCATGAGGTCATCGCGCGTGCCGGGCGCCCGGGCCGCATCACGGTGGCCACGCAGATGGCCGGCCGCGGCACCGACATCGCGCTCGACGAGGACGTGCGCGCGCGCGGCGGCCTGCATGTGCTGGTCTGTGCCGACGACTTCGGTGCCCGCGCCTGGCGCCAGCTGGTCGGCCGCTGCGCACGCCAGGGCGATCCGGGCTCGGCGGAAACGCTGTTGTGCTCGGCAGAAGGCGTGCTGTTTCGCCGCTTGCCGCGTCGGCTCGTGGCTACCCTCGTGGGCAGGCCGGCCGGCTCGCGCCTGACCGCCGCGGTGTGGCGGTGCGCGATGTGGCTCGACGAGTTCGACGGCCTGCGTGCCCGCCAGGCGCTGCAGCGCCTCGAGCGCCGCCAGGCCGGGCGCCTGGCCTGGAGCGGTCCCGAGGAATGAAGAGATGAAGCCTGCCCTGTCGATGAGGATCCCGATGTCTGCCCTGCTGCTGGCGCTGGCCGGCACGCTGCCCGCGCCGGCGGCCGCCGCGCCGCTGGCCTGCCTGATCGAGCCCTCGCAGGTGGTCGACATCGGCTCGCCGGTGGTCGGCGTGCTCGCCAGCGTCGAGGTCGAGCGGGGTGATGCGGTGCGCCGCGGCGCGGTGGTGGCGACGCTGCGCCGCGAGGTCGAGCGCGCCAATCTGGGCGCGGCCACCACGCGCTCGCAGGTCCAGGCCGAGCTGCGCGCGGCCCGCGCCGCCGCCGACCTGGCGCTGAGCAAGCTCGCGCGGGCCGAGGACCTGCGCCGGCAGAACTTCATCTCCGAGGTGGCGCTGGAGCAGGCGCGCTCCGAGGCCGAGGTGGCGCAGCGCCGTGTCGACGCGGTGCGCGAGCAGCAGCGCGCCGCCGCCAGCGATGCCGAGGCCGCGCGCAGCCAGTTCGCCCAGCGCGAGCTCAGCGCCACCCTCGACGGCATCGTCACCGAGCGCTTCCTCAATCCCGGCGAGCGGGTCGACGACAAGCCGGTGCTGCGCATCGCCCGGCTCGATCCGCTGCGGGTCGAGCTGGTGCTGCCGCTGGCCGACCTGGGCCGGCTGAAGGCGGGCGACACGATCTCGCTCAAGCCCGACTATCCCGGCGCGCCCACCCGCAGCGCCACCGTCGAGCGGGTCGACCGGGTGGTCGATGCCGCCAGCCGCACCTTCCGCGCCCGGCTGACGATGGCCAATCCGGAGCACGCCATCCCCGCCGGCGTGCGCTGCACCGCCGAGTGGGGGGGCGCGAAGGCGGCGTCCGCTCCGGCTGCCCCGGCCGCGCCGACGCCGGCCCTGCGGCCGGCCGTCCTGCGCTGAGTTCGTCCGCGCGCGCCGTCATGTCCAGGCCGGGTCTGCGCATCGGCATCGAGGAGCTCGAGGCGCGGCTGCTCTACTCGGCCGATGCCGCGCTGCTCCTGACCGGCGTGCCGGTGGCCGAGGTGCGCCGGATCGACGCGGGCCCGGCGGTCCCGGCCGCGACCGCCGACAGCGGCGCCCGCTGGCTGCTGGTCGATCGCCGCGCCGAAGACTGGGATGCGCTGCTGGCCCAGGCCCAGGCGGCCGATCCGGCGCGGCCGGTGCAGCTGCGCTGGATCGAGCCGACCGAGGCGGGCGAGGCGGTGCGCGCCGCGCTGGCCGAGGCGTCGACCGCGCCGCCGCTGGTGGCGGCCTGGGTCGATGCCGAGGGTCGCGCCTGGCTGGGCGGCAGCGCGCTCGAGGCCTCGCCCGCCACTGGGCTGGCCAGCGAGCCGCAGGCCGCGCCGTCGGCCGTCGTGTCCGGTCCCGCCGAGGACTGGACGCTCGAGCCGCGGCGCGAACTGGTGATCATCGACGGCCGCGTCGAGGGCGCGGGCGCGCTGGCGGCGCTGTGGTGGGCGGATGCGGACGCGACCCGGCAGCTGGAGGTGATCGTCACCGATCCGGCGCGCGACGGCCTGACCCAGGTCGGTGAGCTGCTGGCCGCGCGCGGCGAGCTCTCGGCGGTGCATCTGGTCGGACACGGCACCGCGGGGCAGTTCTCCTTCGGCGGCGGGGCGATCGACGCCAACACGCTCGGGCGCCAGGCCGAGGCGCTGCGCGGCTGGGGCCGGGCGCTGGCGCCGGGCGGCGACCTGCTGCTCTATGGCTGCGACACCGGGGCGGGCGAGGCAGGCGCGGCGCTGCTCGAGGCGCTGCAGGCGCTGACCGGCGCGGACGTGGCCGCCAGCACCGATGCCACCGGCGGCCTGGGCACCGGCGGCGACTGGCTGCTCGAGGCCACGCGCGGCACGGTCGAGACCGCGCTGTCGGCGCCCGCCACCGCGGCCCTGCAGCGCTGGGAGGGCCGGCTGGCGGCCTACACCGTCACTGATTTCTCCGACAACCTGTTCTCGCCTTTCACGCTGCGCGCGGCCATCACCTCGGCCAACGCCAGTGCCGGG
>JAUPTP010000537.1 GCA_030918015.1 Pseudomonadota bacterium | reverse complement strand
TCGAACTTCAGCACCCGCCCGCGGCGCTTCTCGGTGTCGAGCGACTGCGTCTCGCCCCGCGCCCGGCGGGCCTTGACCTGCTCGAGCACGGTGTTGGAGCAGCTGCCCTCGATGAAGTCGGCGCGGTGCAGCTCGCCGTTCTTCAGGTCCAGGAACAGGCTGAAGGCGTCGCCGGCATTGCGGTTGGAGCTGGTCATCAGCCGGCTGCCGCGCGGCAGCGTCGTGCCGTCGGCGACCATCACCGTGGTGCGCGGGGCCAGCCCGCAGACGCTGTACTTGCCCTCGACGTCGCTGATCAGCGAGGTGCCGTCGTTCAGGTAGAAGCGCACGCCCGGGATGCCCGGCTCTTCAAGCCCCTGCACATGGTCGCCGTTGCAGTCGACGAAGATCCGGCCGACCACGCAGGCCTCCGAGCCGAACACGCCCCCGGTGACCGTCACCCGGAACTGGCTGATGTTGGAGCACAGCGCGGTGCTGCCGGTGCCGCAGCTCGCCCCCGGCGTGCCGGTGGCCTGCGCGCGGTTGATGCCGCTGCCCTGCTGCGCGCCCACGCCGATGCGCACCCGGTAGGTCAGCGTGTGGCTGCCGCCGGCCGCCAGCGCGCCCACCTGGAAGCGCAGCACCGGGCCGGGCGCGCCGCTCGGGTCGGCGATGGTCACGCCCCCCACCATCGCGGTGCCGGCGATGTAGCGGAAGCCCGCCGGCAGCGTGTCGATGATCTCCACCGCCGGCAGCGTGACGCCGGCCGTGTCGGTGCGGCGCACGGTGATGGTGTAGCGCACCGAGTCGCCCAGCTCGGCCTGCGAGCGGTCGCCGGTCTTGACCACCAGCAGCGTGCCGCTGCTCGAGAGGTCCAGCGGGATGTGGTTGTTGATCACGTCCGGGCCGTTGACCGGGTCCAGACGCAGCGACAGGTAATAGGCGGTCGGCTCGCTGCCGGTGGGCGGCGCGGCCTGGGCCTGCACCGCGCAGACCCCGGCGCTCACCCCGCCCGCGCAGCCGCTGGGCGGCGCCAGCGTGCCCGGCTGGGCCGGGATCGAGGTGCTGAGCGTGTAGCTCGCCGCCGGCGTGACCTGCAGCTGGTAGACCGCCGCGCCCGGACAGCCCGCCGGCGGCGGATTGATCACCAGGAAGCTGTAGGCGCCGGCGAGCGCGCCGCTGCCGGCGGTGGTCATCCGGTTGACGCCACCGACCACGCAGCTGGCCGGCACCAGCGCGCCGCTGGCGTCCAGCAGCGCCACCGTGGCGCCGCCCACCGCCGTGCGGGTGCTGCTCTCGTAGACGACGCCCGAGGGGTCCAGCGGCAGGCTCTGGTTGATGCGGGTGGCGCCCATCGGAATGCTCACGCTCTGCAGCGTGCCGGCCCCGACCAGGCCGGTGGCGCTGTCGGCGCTCGGGTCGTTGCCGCCGGCGGGGTCGTTCGAGATCGGGCGGCCGTAATAGGCGCCGGTGGCGGTGTCGCGGAAGCGGATCGTGTAGCTGCCGACCGGCACGTCGCGGACGATGTAGTCGCCCAGCGCGTCCGTCGTGGCGCTGCCGATGACCGTGCCGGCGGCGTTCACCACCTCGACGCCGACCCCGGCCACGGCGCGCTCGCTGCTGCCCTGGCGGCGGTCGTGGTCGCCATCGAGCCAGACGCGGCCGCTGACCGAGCCGGTCAGCCGGATCACCGCCGTGTCGCTGCCCTGGTTGTTGCCCTGGCGGGAGGCGGGCTCGCCGCCGCCCGCCACGCTGGCGGTGTTGACGGTGGTGCACTGGCCGCTGGCGTCCAGCGTGGCGCAGGCCGCCGCCGCGATGTTGACCGTCAGCCTGAGGGTCGGCGCGGTCTGGCCCGCCGGCAGCACCGTGCTGCGGGTGCAGCTCACGCTGCCGGAGCCGATGCTCGTGGCGCTGCAGTCCCAGCCCGAGCCGGTGGGCGTGGCGGCGACCGTCAGGCCCGCCGGCAGCGTGTCGGTGACGGTGTAGGCGCCGCTGGTGTCGGTGTCGCCGATGTTGCTGACGTCCAGCAGATAGGCGCCGGTCTGCCCGCCGATGAAGGGCGAGGTCTCGTGGCGCTTGCCCAGCGTCAGGTCCGGCCCGATGCGCACCGTGACGGTGGTGGAGGCGGTGTTGTTGTCGCCGTTGACATCGTTGCTCGCCCCGGTGGTGGCGACGATGGCCAGCGCGCCGCTGGCGGGCGTGGTGGCGCTGAGGTCGCAGACGATGGCCTGACCGACGGCCAGGCTGGCCAGCGGCAGCGTGACCGGCGTGGAGCCGACACGGCAGTTCGCGGTCGTGGTGCCGCTGCCGCCGGCGCAGGTGGCCTGCAGCGCGGCATCCGGACCGGCGTTGGTGCAGGTGAGCGTTCCGGTCACGACCGTGGCGGGCGTGGCCGTGGCCGGCAGGCCGGTGATCTCGGCGCGCAGGTCGGCCGAGGTCGCCGCCGCCGAGACGGTCAGCGTGGCGGTGTCGCAGGACGCGGCATCGGGCGCGGCCGCGCAGACGCGGTAGATCACGGTGCAGCTGCCCGAGAGCGGCGTGTCGAAGGTGGCCAGGCCCGCGGCCGAGACCGAGGCATTGGCGC
>JAUPTP010000035.1 GCA_030918015.1 Pseudomonadota bacterium | reverse complement strand
GGGCAAGCTGCGCCTGGCGCGCAGCTTCAAGTATGGCCGCCCGCGCGGGCTGATCGGCGCCGGGCCGGAAGAGCCCAACGCGCTGGTGCAGATGGAGGAAGGCGCCCACACGGTGCCCAACATCAAGGCCACGCAGGCCGAGCTGTACGAGGGCCTGAAGGCGGGCTCGACCTCGGGCTGGCCGTCGCTGGACTTCGATCTGAAGGCGGTCATCGGCAGCGCCTCGCGCTTCATGCCGGCGGGCTTCTACAGCAAGACCTTCAAGTGGCCGCGCAGCTTCTGGCCGGCCTACGAGGCGGTGATCCGCAAGTTCGCCGGCTTCGGCAGCGCGCCCACCGAGCCCGATCCGGACCACTACGACCACCTCTACCACCATGTCGACGTGCTGGTGGTGGGCGGGGGCGCGGCGGGCCTGCTGGCGGCGCTGCAGGCCGGTCGCGCCGGGCTGAAGACGATCCTGGTCGACGAGCAGTGCGAGCCGGGCGGCTGGCTGCTGTCGGAGCCGGGCGCCCACATCGACGGCCGCGACCGCGACGCCTTCCTGGCCGCGACGCTGGCCGAGCTGGCGGCGATGCCCCATGTCACCTGCCTGAGCCGCACCACCGCCTTCGGCCTCTACCAGGACAACCTGGTGCTGGCGGTCGAGCTGATGCAGGACCACCTGCCGATCGGCGCCCGCGAGGCGCACCTGCCGCGCCAGCGGCAGCACAAGATCCGCGCCCGCCATGTCGTGCTGGCCACCGGCGCGATCGAGCGCCCGCTGGTCTTCGGCAACAACGACCTGCCCGGCGTGATGACCGTCTCGGCCGGCCAGACCTTCCTGCGCCGCTACGGCGTGCGGGTGGGCGACACGGTGGTGGTCACCGGCACCAGCGACCTGATCTATGACGCGGCCAACGGCCTGGCCGCCGCCGGCGCCACAGTCCATGTGGTCGATCCGCGGGCCAGCGGCTTCGCCCGGCGCCTGGACGCCGGCATCACCGTGCACCAGGGCTTCGCGGTGGCCGAGGCGCGCGGGCGCAGCCAGGTCCGGGCCGCGCGCCTGGTCAAGCTGCACCCCGACCGCGACGAGGTCGCCGGCAGCGGCCCCACGATCCGCTGCGACGCGCTGCTCAGCTCCGGGGGTCTGTCGCCCACCGTGCACCTGTTCTGCCATGACGGCCGCCGCCCGACCTGGGACGAGCGGGTCGCCGCCTTCGTCGCGCCGCGCCAGGGCCGCGAGGGCGTGGCCTGCGTCGGTGCGGTCACCGGGGCCTTCGAGCTGCAGGACTGCCTCGCCCAGACCACCGAGGCGATGGAGACGGTGCTGCGCCTGCTCGGCCGCGACCCGGTGCTGAGCGTGCCGGCGTGCCGCAGCGCCCCGCGCCAGGGGGCGCGCCCGATGTTCCGCGTGCCCGACGGCCGCCCTGAGGGCTCCGGCGCCAAGGCCTTCGTCGACTACCAGAACGATGTCACGGCCGCCGACATCGAGCTCTCCATCCGCGAGAACTGGCAGCACATCGAGCATGTCAAGCGCTTCACCGCCCTGGGCTTCGGCACCGATCAGGGCAAGCTGTCCAATGTCAACGGCTTCGTCATCGCCGCGCGGGCCCTCAAGCGCCCGGTGTCCGAGGTCAGCACCACCACCTACCGCCCCGCCTACACCCCGGTGAGCCTCGGCGCGCTGGCCGGCACGATGGAGGGCGAGACGTTCGATCCGGTGCGCACCACCGCCCTCCACGCCAGCCACCTGGCCCGCCACGCCGAGCTGGAACCGGTGGGCAACTGGATGCGCCCCTGGTACTTCCCGAAGAAGGGCGAGGACCTGCACGCCGCGGTGGCGCGCGAGTGCCGCGCCGCGCGCACGGGCGTGGCCGTCATGGACGCCTCCACCCTGGGCAAGATCCAGATCGACGGGCCGGACGCGCGCGAGTTCCTCAACCGCGTCTATTCCAACGCCTGGAGCCAGCTCGCGCCGGGCAAGTGCCGCTACGGCCTGATGCTCGACGAGAACGGCATGGTCATGGACGACGGCGTCACCGCCTGCATCCATGACACCCAGTTCTACATGACCACCACCACCGGGGGTGCGGCCAAGGTGCTCAACTGGCTGGAGCGCTGGCACCAGACCGAGTGGCCCGAGCTGCGTGTCTGGATGACCTCGGTCACCGACCACTGGTCCACCGTGGCCCTCGTGGGTCCGAAGTCCCGCCAGGTGCTCGCCCGCCTGTGCCAGGACATCGACCTCTCGCCGGACCAGTTCAAGTTCATGGACTGGCGCGCCGGCACCGTCGCCGGCCTGCCCTGCCGGGTCTTTCGCATCAGCTTCTCGGGCGAGGTGAGCTACGAGCTCAATGTCGAGTCCGGCTACGGCCAGGCGCTCTGGGAGGCGGTCATGGCCGCCGGCGCCGACCTCGACATCACCCCCTACGGCACCGAGAGCATGCATGTGCTGCGCGCCGAGAAGGGCTTCATCATCGTCGGCCAGGACACCGACGGCTCCATGACCCCGCACGACCTGGCCATGGGCTGGGCGGTGAGCACCAAGAAGAAGTACAGCTTCCTGGGCCAGCGCTCGCTCTCGCGCAGCGACACCGCCCGCGCCGACCGCAAGCAGCTCGTCGGCCTCCTGCCCGAGGACCCCGCCCACGTGCTGGCCGAAGGCGCCCAGATCCTGGAGAGCACCGACATCAGCCAGACACCGACCCCGATGCTCGGCCATGTCACCAGCAGCTACCTCAGCCCCGAGCTCGGCCGCTCGATCGCCATGGCCGTCGTGCGCGGCGGCGCCCAGCGCGAGGGCCAGCGCCTCTTCGCCCTGGCCGGCGGCCGCATCACCCCGGTCAAGGTCGTCTCGCCCGTCTTCGTCGATCCCAAGGGAGAACGTCAACATGCCTGAGCTCCGCTCCCCCCTGGCCCATCTGCCCCTGGGCCCCGCCGGCGCCGGCCCCTTCGCCCTCACCGCCGCCGAGCTGCCCGACCTGGGCTACCTGGTGCTGCGCGGGCGCCAGGACGACGCGGCCTTCATGGAAGCCGCCGCCGCCGTGCTGGGCGCGCCCCTGCCCACCCGCCCCCGCTCGGTGCTGCGCTGCGCCTCAGGCGTCGTGCTCTGGCAGTCCCCCGACGAGTGGTGGCTGCTGTGCGCCCGCGACCAGCGCGACCGCCTGCTCGACGCCTTCCAGCTCGCCCTGGCCGGCCTCTTCGCCCAGGTCGTCGACAACAGCGGCGGCTTCACCAGCCTGCGCCTCTCCGGCCTGCCCCACCTGCAGCTGCTGCGCCACCTCACCCCCTACGACGTCGAGGCCCTGCCCGCCGGCGACTGCGTCTCCACCGTCGTCAGCAAGGCCTCGATGACCCTCCTGCGCAGCGACGCCGCAGGCGTCGCCCTGGTCTTCCGCCGCAGCTTCGCCGACTACCTCTGGCGCCTCATCGAGCGCAGCGCACGCCCCTACGGCCTCAAGCTCGTCGAGGCCCGCCAGTGCCCAGACACCCTGCTCTCGCCCCTGCTCGCCGCCCGGCCGGCGCAGGCGCCGGGACAGCGCCGGGCCGCCTGAGCCTCGCCGACCTTTTCTTCTCGCAGATCGAACCAGGATCCCGCACTCATGAAACGACGCTCCATCCTCTCCGGCCTGCGGCTCGCGCCGCTGGCCCTGGCCCTCGGTCTGGGCCTGACGCTGTCGGCGCAGGCCCAGGACGTGGTGAAGATCGGCTTCACCGGCCCGCTCTCGGGCGGCCAGGCCGCCTACGGCGCCGACAACCGCGACGGCCTGCTGCTGGCGGTCAAGGAGCTCAACGCCCGCGGCGTGCAGGTGGGCGGGCGCAAGGTGAGCTTCGAGGTGGTCGCGCAGGACGACGCGGCCGACCCGCGCCAGGGCGTGGCGGTGGCGCAGCTGCTGGCCGACGCGCATGTGCGCTATGTCGTGGGACCGTACAACTCGGGCGTGGCCATTCCGGCCGGCCGGGTCTATCACGACGCCGGCATGCTGATGCTGACGGTGGCCTCCAACCCGAAGGTGACCCAGCTCGGCTATCCGCGCCTGTTCCGCGTCGGCGTCAACGACGCGCAGGTCGGCATGTCGATGGCGGTGCATGCGGCCACGAAGATGAAGGCCCGGACGGTGGCGGTGATCGACGACCGCACCGCCTACGGCCAGGGCCTGGTCGAGGAATTCGTGGGCGAGGCCAGGCGCCAGGGCCTGACCGTCGTGCGCCAGGAGTACACCACCGACAAGGCGACCGACTTCACCGCCATCCTCAGCTCGATCCGCGCCGCCCAGCCCGACGTGATCTTCTACGGCGGCTATTCCTCGCAGGCCGGGCCGATGCTGCGCCAGATGGTCACGCAGGGCATCCGCGCGCCGCTGCTGGGCGGCGACGGCATCTGCACCACCGAGACCAGCCGGCTCAGCGGCGGCGGCCTGGCCGATGGCCGGGTGTTCTGCAGCCAGGCCGGCGTGGTGCTGGACCAGGCCGACGCGGGCCGCGCCTTCGCGGCGAAGTACCGCGCCGCCTACCAGCGCGATCCGCTGACCTATGCGGTGTCCTTCTACGACGCGGCGATGCTGCTGGCCGACGCGATGCAGAAGACCGGCTCGACCGATCCGGGCAAGCTGGCCGAGCAGCTCGCCGCCGGCCGCTATGTCGGCGTGGCCGGCGAATACGCCTTCAACGCCGCGCACGACCTGAAGCAGTCGCCGGTGAGCGTCTACGGCTTCAAGGGCGGTCAGCCGCAGGCGCTGGGGCGCTGAGCCGGCTCGCCAAGTCCAAAGCAGAAAACGCAGAAGGGCCGGGGCAGAACCCCGGCCCTTCCTGCGTCGCTTACTTGCCCGCCGCCGCCAGCCAGCGGTTGACCTGCTCGCCGTGCGAGGCGACGTAGGCCGCGGCCTCCTTGGCGGCATTGCTGTCGCGGGCCTTGAGCATCACGCCCTCCAGGTCGGCCAGCGAGATCTTCAGGTTGCGGATGAAGGCCGCGGCCGCGGGGAAATCGGCGCTGAAGCCCTTGCGCGCCAGCGCGTGGATGGACTCGGCGCCGCCCAGCGCCTGCTTCGGGTCCTCGAGATAGCGCAGCTTGTACTGCGAGAACATCCAGTGCGGCGACCAGGTGGTGACGACGATCCACTGCTTGCGCTGGATCGCGCGGTCCAGCGCCGAGACCATCGCCGCATCCGACGCGGTCAGCAGCTTGTAGTCGAGGCCGTAGGTCTTGAGCGCAGCCTCCGACAGCTTCATCAGGCCGGCGCCGGCGTCGATGCCCTGGATCTTGCCGCCGAGCTTCTCCATGACTTCGGGCTTCTTCAGGTCGTCGATGGTCTTGAGCGTGGCCACCGGGATGTCGGCCGGCACCGCCCAGCCCAGCTTGGCGTCGGTGTAGAGCGCGCCCAGGTCCTCGACCGTGCCCTTGACCTTGTCGTAGTAGGCCTTGTGGGTGCCGGGCAGCCAGGCCATCAGCATCAGGTCGATCTGGCCGCGCTCCAGGCCGGCGTACTGCAGCGCCACATCGGTCATCACCAGCTCGACCTTCTGCGCCAGGCGCTGCTCGAGAATGAGCTTGGCGATGTTCGTCACCGCCTCGGCGTCGGACCAGGCGGTCCAGCCGATGCGGATCGGCCGGGCCTGCGCCAGCACCGACAGCGGCGTGCCCGCCAGCGCCAGGGTGGTGGTCGTGCCGGCCAGGAAATGCCGGCGATTCATGAGGGCCTTGTCGTCAGTCATGGGAGAGCTCCGGGGAAAAGACGGGGAAAGAGAGAGTGAGAGAACGAGCGTGAGAGCGACTCCACGTTAAGGCCGCGATGATCGCCGGGATGATCCGCGCACGACACCAAGATGTCCTGCGGCGACATGGGGCCCGCCGGCCCTCAGCGCCGGCTTTTCCACCAGCCGGTGAGCGTCAGCAGCAGCCAGAGCGACTGGCTGCAAAAAGACGAGATGTTGAAGGCGCCGATCAGCGAGACGAGCACGCACAGCGGCCCGACGACATTGAGCGCGATGATGCGGCGGCTGCGCGGCGACTCGTGGCGCACCTGCACCAGGAAATGCGCCACCACATAGGCGCCCACGCCGCACAGCCCGACCAGATCAAGCAGCCCGAGCCGGATCATGCCGGCTGGGCCTGGCGCCGCGCCGGCTGGCCCTCGGCGCGGAACCAGGCCGCGCCCGAGCGCGGCAGCGCCGGGCGGCCGCGCACCGCGTCGGCCAGCTTCTCGGCGATCATGATCGTCGCCGCGTTGAGGTTGCCGGTGATGATGCGCGGCATGATCGAGGCGTCGATCACCCGCAGGCCCTGCAGGCCGTGCACCCGGCCCTCGGCGTCGACCACCGCCATCGGGTCGGCGGCATCGCCCATGCGGCAGCTGCACGAGGGGTGCAGCGCGGTCTCGGCGTGCTCGCGCACGAAGGCGTCGATCTCGGCGTCGGTCTGCACCTGCATGCCCGGCTTGATCTCGCGGCCGCGGAAGGCGGCCATCGCCTGCTGGCCGATGATCTCGCGGGTCAGGCGCACGCCGGCGCGGAACTCGCGCCAGTCGACGTCATGGGCCATGTAGTTGAACTGCAGCCGCGGCGCCACCCGCGGGTCGCGGCTGGCCAGGCGCACGAAGCCGGTGCTGGGCGAGCGCATCGAGCCGACATGGCACTGGAAGCCGTGCGCACGCACCGGGTTGCTGCCGTCGTAGTTCATCGCCAGCGGGATGAAGTGGTACTGCAGGTTCGGCCAGGCGAACTCCTCGCTGCTGCGGATGAAGCCGCCGGCCTCGAAGTGGTTGGACGCCGCGATCCCGGTCCCTTTCAGGTACCACTCGATGCCGATCGCCGGCTTGTTGTGCCACAGCAGCGCCGGGTAGAGCGAGACCGGCTGCAGGCATTCGTACTGCAGGTACATCTCGAGGTGGTCCTGCAGGTTCTCGCCGACGCCGGGGCGGTCGATCACCACCGCAATGCCCAGCGCCCGCAGCGCATCCGCCGGCCCCACGCCCGAGCGCAGCAGCAACTGCGGCGAGGCGATCGCGCCGCTGCTGACCAGCACCTCGCGGCGCGCGCGCGCCTGCCGCATCTCGTCGCCCTGCAGCCAGGCCACGCCGACCGCGCGGCTGCCCTCGAACAGCACCCGGTCGCTCAAGGCGCGGGTGCGCACCGTCAGGTTCGGGCGCTGGCGCGCGGCATCCAGGTAGGCCAGCGAGGTGCTGCAGCGCCGCCCGTCGGCGGTGGTGGTGCGGTCCATCGGGCCGAAGCCTTCCTGGCGATGGCCGTTCAGGTCGTCGGTGCGGGCATAGCCGGCCTGTTCGCCCGCGCGCACGAAGGCCTCGAACAGCGGGCTGATGTCGGCCTTCGGCGTGGTGACATGCAGCGGGCCGTCGCCGCCGTGCCAGTCGTTGGCGCCGCGGTCGTAGGTCTCGGACTTGCGGAAATAGGGCAGACAGTCGGCGTAGCTCCAGCGCTCCAGGCCGGGCTGCTGCGCCCAGCCCTCGTAGTCCATCGGGTTGCCGCGGATGTAGACCATGCCGTTGATCAGCGACGAGCCGCCCAGGCCCTTGCCGCGGCCCTGCGTCATGCGCCGCCCGCCCATGTGCGGCTCGGGCTCGGTGACATAGGCCCAGTTGTAGGTGGTGCCCTGCAGCGGGTAGGCCAGCGCGGCGGGCATCTGGGTGCGCCAGTCCAGCCGCCAGTCGGGGCCGCCGGCCTCCAGCAGCAGCACCGACACGTCGGCGTCCTCGCTCAGCCGCGCGGCCAGCACGCAGCCGGCCGAGCCGGCGCCGACGACGATGTAGTCGAACTCGTCAGGCAGGGTGTCCTTCTGGACCTTCGTCATGGCGAGCCCTCCTTCAGGCGCCGAACCAGCCCGAGGCGGCCGGCGCGAGGTTGATGTAGCTGTGCTTGAGCTCGGTGTATTCGTCCAGCCCGACGCGCGCGAGCTCGCGGCCGATGCCGCTGGCCTTGAAGCCGCCCCAGGGCGCTTCCGGGAAATACGGGTGGTAGTCGTTGACCCAGACGGTGCCGAAGCGCATCGCGCGGGTCATGCGCGCCGCGCGCGCCAGGTCGCGGGTCCAGACCGCGCCGGCCAGGCCGTAGGGCGTGCCGTTGGCCAGGCGCAGCGCCTCGGTCTCGCCCGAGAAGCGCTCGACCGCCAGCACCGGGCCGAAGATCTCCTCGCGCGCGATCGTCATCGTCTCGGTGACGCCGGTGACGAGCGTCGGCGCCAGCCAGAAGCCGTGCCGGAAGCGCTCGCCCTGCGGCGCGCAGCCACCGTGCAGCACCCGCGCGCCTTCGCTCACCGCCTGCTCGACCATCGCCATCAGCCGCGCGCGCTGCGCCGCCGACTGCACCGGGCCCATCTGCGTGCCCGCCTCCAGGCCGCTGCCGACGACGATGCGCGCCATGCGCGCGGCCAGCCGCTCGACGAAGGCGTCGTGCACGGTGTCTTCCACCAGCAGCCGCGAGCCGGCCGAGCAGACCTGGCCGGCGTGGAAGAAGGCGGCGTCGAGCGCGCGGTCGACCGCGATGTCCAGATCGGCGTCGGCGAAGACGATGTTGGGGTTCTTGCCGCCCAGCTCCAGCGCGACGCGCTTGAAGTTGCTGTCGGCCGCGGCCTTCATGATGTGGCGCCCGGCCGCGGCGCCGCCGGTGAAGGACACCAGGTCCACGTCGAGGCTGGCGGCCAGCTCGGCCCCGACCTCGGCGCCGCCGGTGACCAGGTTGAACACGCCCGGCGGCAGGTCCAGCTCGTCCAGCAGCCGCGCCAGGTGCAGCGTGGTCAGCGGCGTGAGCTCGCTGGGCTTGATGACGACCGTGTTGCCCGCGCCCAGCGCCGGCGCGATCTTCCAGGCCGCCTGCAGCAGCGGATAGTTCCACGGCGTGATCAGCGCGCACACGCCCACCGGCTCGCGCAGCGTGCGGCTGATGACGTGGTGCGGCGCCTCGTTGACCGCGCCGCTCTCGCCCGCCACCAGCGCGCCGAAATAGCGGAAGGTCGCGGCGATGTCGCCCATGTCGGTGCGGCTCTCGGTGAGCGTCTTGCCGGTGTTGAGCGACTCCAGCTGCGCCAGCGCCTCGGCATCGCGGTCGACCAGATCGGCGATGCGGTGCAGCAGCCGGGCGCGCTCGCGGATGCCGGTCTCGCGCCACGGGCCGTGGTCGAAGGCCGCGCGGGCGGCGGCGATGGCGCGGCGGGCATCCATGCGGTCGGCCTCGGCGGCCTGGGCGATCACGCGCTCGTCGATCGGGCAGACGATGTCGCGGGTGGCCTCGGCCGCGGCGGGCTGCCACTGGCCGGCGATGAGGATCTGGGTAGGGGTCACGGGCACATCCTGGAATCGGGGACGGTCGAAGACGGTCGGGGGTCGTTCCATCGTGATCCGGATGCACGCTGGCCGGCAGTCATTTTCCGACGTCGACATGGTCGAAAACGTCATCGCCGGCCATGACCAGCGCGAGAAAGAACATGTCGCCTGCAGACAAGTCCACCCGGCGCAGGCCTGCAAGAGTGAAAGCGCAGACACCCTTGCCCGCTCTCTCTCCCCCCTCGAACCCTGACCTCACCCAACCGGACGACCGCCATGAAGTGGATGACCCCGACCCTCGTCGCCCTGGCCAGCGCGCTGACCACCCTGGCCGCCACGCCGGCCCAGGCGCAGGAAGACGCCAGCTGCCAGAAGGTGCGCTTCGCCGATGTCGGCTGGAGCGATATCGCCGCCACCACCGGCCTGGCCTCGGTGGTGCTGAAGGCGATGGGCTACCAGCCCAGCGTGACCGTCGCCTCGGTGCCGATCACCTTCGCCGGCATCAAGAGCCGCCAGATCGACGCCTTCCTCGGCTACTGGAACCCGAGCATGACGCCGATGATGGATCCCTTCGTCAAGGCCGGGCAGATCCAGGTGTTCGAGCGCCCCAACCTGACCGGCGCCAAATACACGCTGGCGGTGCCGCAATACCTCTATGACGCGGGCCTGAAGTCCTTCAAGGACATCGCCCGCTTCGAGAAGGAGCTGGGCGGGCGCATTCTCGGCATCGAGCCGGGCAACGACGGCAACGCGCTGATCGCCGGCATGATCAAGGACAACCAGCACGGCCTGCAGAAGTTCAAGCTGGTGGAATCGTCCGAGGCCGGCATGCTCGCCGAGGTGCAGCGCTCGGCGCGCGGCCAGAAACCGGTGGTCTTCCTGGGCTGGGAGCCGCACCCGATGAATGTGCAGGTGAAGATGAAGTATCTGGAGGGCGGCGACGAGGTCTTCGGCCCGAACTACGGCGAGGCCAAGGTCTACACCGCGGTGTCCGTCGGCTACGAGGCGCGCTGCCCCAATGTCGCCACCTTCCTGCGCAACCTGCAGTTCACCACCGTGATGGAGAACGAGGTGATGCTCGACATTCTCAACAAGGCCCGCCCCGAGAAGGCCGCGCGCACCTGGCTGGCCAAGCACCCCGAGGTACTGGGCCCGTGGCTGAAGGGCGTGAAGACGGTCAAG
>JAUPTP010000536.1 GCA_030918015.1 Pseudomonadota bacterium | reverse complement strand
CGACGAGAGCTTTTCGCTCTTGACCGACTTCTTGTCACCCGGCTTGGCCGCAGCCGCACCGGCGGCCGGCGCAGCGGCGCCCGGCGCCGCCTTCGGCTTGTGGATGGTGCCGGTGATCGGCGCCTTGTCGGCCGCCACGGGCGCGGCAGCAGGCTTCGGCTCTTCCGGCTTCTTTGCCGTGAGCACGCCACGACGGGTGGCCATCATCGCGCGGATGGCGGCGGCCTCGGCCTCGGCAGCCTTGCGGCGGCGTTCGAGTTCAGCGGCGCGCTGCTTCTCGGCGGCCTCGGTCTCGGAGGCCTTGACCACGCGCAGCTGGGGCTTGGGCGGCTCGACCGGTGCGGCCGGGGCCGGCACCTGGGCCGCCGGCGCGGGCGCCGCGGAGGCACCGGCGCTGACGGGGGTCTTGGCCGCGGCCTTCTGCAGTGCAGCGGCGGCAGCGGCCTTGGCCGCAGCCTCGGCTTCCGCACGGGCCTTGGCTTCCGCGGCCGCGCGGGCCTCGGCCTCGGCGCGGGCACGCGCCTCGGCGGCTTCGCGCTCGGCCTTCTCACGCGCTTCGCGCTCGGCCTTCTCGCGGGCCATCTGCTCCTGCTGCTGACGCAGGGCTTCAGCCTCGGCGCGGGCTTCTTCCTCGCGGCGCTGCAGTTCGGCCTGGGCGGCGGCTTCCTCTTCCTCGGGCGACGGCTGGGGCGCACCCGGCGCCAGATCGTCACGCTTGACGAAGGTGCGCTTCTTGCGCACTTCGACCTGGATGGTGCGGGCCTTGCCGGAAGCATCGGCCTGCTTGATCTCGCTCGTGCTCTTGCGCGTGATGGAGATCTTGTTGCGTGCGGAGCCGGCCGTGCCATGCGCATTGCGCAGGTAGTCGAGCAGGCGCTCCTTGTCGGATTCGGTCAGCGCGTCATCGGGCGACTTCTTCGCGACACCGGCAGATTGCAGCTGCTCGAGCAGCGTCCCTGCGGGACGGTTCAGCTCGGCGGCGAACTGGGCGACGGTGGTCACGGCCATGGGTGGATTTCCTCGGTAACTGCGGTGCGTGGGGGCGTTGGTGTCGGGGCGGCGGTCCGGATCGGAATCACGCCGTGAACCAGTGCTCCCGCGCCTTCATGATCAGCGCCTTGGCGGCGGCCTCGTCGAGCTGGGTCATGCCCGTGAGCTCGTCGACCGCCAGATCGGCCAGGTCGTCGCGGCTGTGGATGCCGCCTTCGGCGAGCTTGGCGATGAGCTCGGGCGACAGACGGGTACCTTCGAATTCCAGATCGCGCAGGTCCTGGGAGACCTCTTCGACCTGCTCTTCCTTGGCGATCTCCATCGTCAGCAGCGCGTCCTTCGCACGGTTGCGCAGCTCGTTGACGGTGTCCTCGTCGAAGGACTGGATCTCCAGCATCTCCTGCAGCGGCACGTAGGCCACTTCCTCGAGGCTGTTGAAACCCTCTTCGATCAGGATGTCGGCGACTTCGACGTCGACGTCGAGCTTCTCGACGAAGAGCTTGCGCACGGACTCGGATTCCTGGGCCTGCTTGGCCTGGCTCTCCTCGGCCGTCATGATGTTGATGCGCCAGCCGGTCAGCTCGGAGGCCAGACGCACGTTCTGGCCGCCACGGCCGATGGCGATCGCGAGGTTCTCCTCGTCGACCACCACGTCCATCGCGTGCTTCTCCTCGTCGACGACGATGGAGACGACGTTGGCCGGCGCCAGCGCACCGATGACGAACTGGGCCGGATCCTCGGACCACAGCACGATGTCCACGCGCTCACCGGCCAGCTCGTTGGTCACCGCGTTGACGCGGGATCCCCGCACGCCGACACAGGTGCCGATCGGATCGACCCGCTTGTCGTGCGAGACGACGGCGATCTTGGCGCGGCTGCCCGAGTCGCGGGCACAGCTCTTGATCTCGAGCAGGCCCTGCTCCATCTCCGGCACTTCCAGCGCGAACAGCTCGACCATGTAGGCCGGCGCCGAACGCGACAGCAGGATCTGCGGGCCACGGGCCGTCGGATCGACGCCGGTGATCACCGCCCGCACGCGGTCGCCCACGCGCAGGTTCTCCTTCGGGATCATCTCGCTGCGCTTGAGGCGACCCTCGACACGACCGGACTCGACGACGATGTCGCCCTTGTCCAGGCGCTTGACCGAGCCGACGAAGATCTTGTCGCCACGCGACAGGAAGTCGTTGAGCAGCGTCTCGCGCTCGGCATCACGGATCTTCTGCAGGATGACCTGCTTGGCCGCCATCGCGCCGATGCGGCCGATGGGCACCGAGGCGATCGGCTCCTCGATGTAGTCACCGACCTCGATCTCGGCGATGCGGTCGACGGCGTCGCTCAGCATCTCCTCGGCGTCCGGGTTCTGCAGGCCGGCCTCGTCGGGCACGACCAGCCAGCGGCGGAAGGTCTCGTAATCGCCGGTCTCGCGGTCGACGGCCACGCGGATGTCGACCTCGCCGCCTTGCAGCTTCTTGGTGGCCTGGGCCAGCGCGGCCTCGACCGCACCGAAGACGACGTCACGATCGACGTTCTTCTCGCGCGAGATCGCATCCACCAGCAACAACATTTCGCGGTTCATCAGTCTTGAC
>JAUPTP010000535.1 GCA_030918015.1 Pseudomonadota bacterium | reverse complement strand
TGCCGCGCAATGTCTTCTGCCCGGTGCTGGGCACCTGCCTGACGATCGAGCGGCTGCGCCGGCTGATGGTCGTGGCGCTGCCAGACTGCGCGACGCTGGACGACTACGAGCTGCACTGCCGAGCGATTGCCGAGAGCGCGCGGCGCAGCGATCTGGCCGAGCGGCTGCAGCGCGAGCTTGACGCCCGCTTCGAGCTGGCGCTGCGCCAGGCGCGTCTGGTGCGCGATGCCGCGGCGCTGGTGGCCTACTGGCGCGAGGCCTGCCGCGGCAGCGAGGTCGCGGCCGCGCTGTGGGCGACGCTGACCCACCCCTGCTGCGACGCCGCGCTCGAGGAGCAGGTGCAGCGCGACATCCACATGCTCCAGCACCAGGCCGGGGTGGGGGTGCGCGCCGATGTGCGTCGCCTGGAAGCCCTGCAACGAGAGAACGCCGTGCTGGCACGCGAACTGGCCTCGGCGCAGCGGCGCGCCACCCAGCTCCTGGCCGAGAAGTCGGCGCAGATCGAGCGCCAGCAGGCCGAGATGATGGGGCTGCGGGCCCGGCTCATCACCGGCGAGACCCGCCTCGACGAGCTGCGAGCGCAGCTCGAGCGGCTGGAGGCCGCCTCGCCCGCGCAGCGCAGCCGCGAGACGATGGCCCGCCAGATCGCCCAGCAGCAGGCGCGCATCCGCGAGCTGGAGCTGCGCCTGCAGGAGAGCCGGCGCCTGGCTCCGGCCGTGCGCGCGTCCGAGCGGCCCGAGCGGCCCGAGCTGCCGCCGCCGGCCGAGGTCGCGGCGCCGGACCTGCGCGACAAGGCGGTGCTCTGCGTGGGCGGCCGCACCGCCAGCGTGCCGGTGTATCGGCAGCTGATCGAGGTCCGCGGGGCGCGCTTCCTCCATCACGACGGTGGCGAGGAGGATGCGGCCGGGCAGCTCGATGCCCATCTGGCGGCGGCGGACTTGGTGATCTGCCAGGCCGGCTGCATCAGCCACAACGCCTACTGGCGGGTCAAGGACCACTGCCGGCGCACCGGCAAGCGCTGCGTCTTCGTCGACCGGCCGAGCGCCAGCGGGCTGGTGCGCGGTCTGGAGCAGGGAATGTCGGCACCGGGCCCGATCAGCGCCAGGTGATCGGCCGCAGGCCCCGCTTCCTTCATGCGCTGGATCGCATGAAGTGTTGTGAATGGACCACGTTGCGCACGCTTCAGTTTCATGCGAACGAATAAGAATCGTTATCATTAATTTCTCACGATGACACCCAGCCGCGAGCCAGGCAGATCGTCGATGACTTTGCGTCTTCTTTCGAACTTTCTGCTTCAGGACTCCGACATGGCTCGCCGTCGTTCCCGCTCCGCTGCTGCTGCAGTCCCCGCTTCCTCGATCCGTCCGTCGTTCACCCAGGCGCTGCCGCTGGGCGCGCTGGCCGCCGGCTTCGGCCTGGCCTGCCTGGCCCCGCAGGTCCTGGCCCAGCAGACCGAGACGAAGGCCGACACGAAAGCCGAGGCTGCAGCCGAGGTCTCCACGCTGCGCAAGATCACCGTCAAGGGCAAGAAGGATGCGGAGCAGGGCAAGGACAGCCTGAAGGCCACCACCACCTCGATCGGCAAGGGCCGCCAGGCGCTGCGCGACATCCCGCAGTCGGTCACCGTGCTGACCGAGCGGCTGATCGATGACCGCAACCTCGACGACTTCAAGGACGTGCTGCGCAGCACCGCCGGCGTGACCTTCCTGGCCGGCGAGACGGGCGAGGAGGATGTGCGCCTGCGCGGCTTCTCGCTGCAGCAGGCGGGCGACATCTACATCGACGGCCTGCGCGACTCGGCGCTGTACGAGCGCGACACCTTCGACAAGGACCGCATCGAGGTGCTCAAGGGCTCGGCGTCGATGCTGTTCGGCCGCGGCTCGACCGGCGGCGTGGTCAACCAGGTCACCAAGCAGCCGATCGGCATGACGCAGCATGAGGCGAGCGTCACGCTGGGCACCGGCAACGAGCGCCGCTTCACCGGCGACTTCAACTTCAAGACCGGCGAGGACGAGGCGCTGCGCGTCAACGCGATGGTCCACAAGGCCGACAACAACGGCGCCACGGTCGACAAGAAGGGCCTGTCGGCGGCCTACCGCTGGGGCATCGGCACCGCCGACGAGCTCACGCTGAGCGGCTACCACCTCGAGTACGACAACCGCCCGAACTACAACCATCCCTGGTTCCTGAGCAACGGCACGACCGGCACCATCATCCCGGTGCTTCCGGCCGACAACTACTACGGCCTGGCCAGCGACTACAGCCGCGGCCGCGTCAGCTACGCCACGCTGAGCCATCTGCACCGCTTCGCCGACGGCGCCGAGCTGAAGACCACCGCCCGCGTCGGCCGCTACGAGCGCGACATCTGGGTGAGCGCGATCCGCTTCGGCACGACCAACGGCGCCACCACCACGCTGTCGAACCTGAGCGACAGCACGCTCATCGCCCGCACGCCCAAGGGCCGCTACGCCAACAGCACGATCGGCGCGCTGCAGAGCGACTACAGCGACCGCTTCGAGGCGCTGGGCCTGCGCCACGAGCTGCTGGCCGGCGTCGACATCCTCGACGAGAGCGCCA
>JAUPTP010000534.1 GCA_030918015.1 Pseudomonadota bacterium | reverse complement strand
CGCGAGGTGCGCCAGCGCTGGGGCGAGGCCGGCGAGCCGCTGGCCACACGCCTGCAGAGCCTGGGCCGATGGCGCTACGCTGCGGCCGAGCAGCGCGCCGCCCTGGGGCCGCTGCTGCGCGAGACCCGGCTGGCGCTGCGCCGCCTGCCGCCCCCCTGACCGGCCGCCCCGGCGGCCCTTCCCGGCTTCGACCGGCTTCGACACGATGAGAATCCTCCACACCATGCTGCGCGTCGGCGACCTGCAGCGCTCGATCGACTTCTACACCCAGGTGATGGGCATGACGCTGCTGCGCACCACGCACCGACCGGAGCAGAAGTACGACCTGGCCTTCCTCGGCTACGGCAGCAACCCCGAGCACGCCGAGCTGGAGCTCACCTGCAACCACGGCGTCGACCGCTACGAGCTGGGCAGCGCCTACGGCCACATCGCCGTCGGCGTGGAGGACGCCGCGGCCACCTGCGCGGCGGTGCGCGAGCGTGCGCAGGCGCTGGGCGGCGCGGTCACCCGCGAGGCCGGCCCGGTGCAGGGCGGCAGCACCGTGATCGCCTTCATCACCGACCCGGACGGCTACAAGATCGAGCTGATCCAGCGCGGCACCTGAGACCGGCCTGAAGTTGCCGGCACGGCGGCGGCACAATCGGGCCCCGATGAATGCCGTGCCTCCCTCCCCCGTCGCGCTTCCCGAGGATCTGACGCCGCTGCAGCGCGACGTGCTGCAGGCGCTGGCCGTGCTGACCGGCCACCGGCCGCCCACCGTCATCCACAAGTTCCTGCAGGCCTGCGGCTGGCTCACCGACAAGGGCCGGCCGCCCGCCGGCGACGCGGTGCGCCGCGCGGTCGACGAGCTGGCCGCGCAGGGGCGGCTCGCCAGCCATCCGCACCGCAGCGGCTACTGGGCGGTGCCGCTCGAGCTGCACACCGCCGTCTACCTGAGCGCGCTGGAGCGCGACCCTCGCGACCGGCTGGCCGGGGCGCTGGCCGAGGTCGACGGCCTCGGCGAGGGGTCCGGCCGGGCGCGCATCGCGCCCTTCGTCAACATGGACGCGGCCTGCGCCGCGGTGCGCCTGGCGCTGCTCGGCGGCGCCCCGCCCGACCAGCTCGAGCCGCTGCAGCGGCGCTGCGGCTGGGGGCTGGAGTGGCAGGCGGTGCTCGAGCGTGCGCTGTTCGACCGCCTGGACACCACGCTGCTGATGCGGCTGCATCCGCTGATGCGCATGGAGGCGCTGCAGTCCTGCCTGGAGCTGCGCCTGCGTCGCTGGAGCGCCCCGGACAGGCTGCCGCTGCGCGAGCTGGTCGATGCGCTGCTGAGCGAAGCCGGCCGCGATCCGGCCCTGAGGGCGCTGCTGGCCGGCCACACGCTGTCGGGGATCATCGAGGAGTGGCGGCTGCTGGGCGGCCTGCCCGATGAGCCGCCGCTGCCCGCGCCCGACACCGCGCCCGATGCCGCAGCCGACCCGCGGGCACTGCTGAAAGCAGGCCATGCCGGCCTGCGGCTCACCGCGCACGGCCGCTGGGCCGAGGCGAGCTCGCGCTACGCCAGCGCGCTGGAGGGTCTGCGCCGCCTGAGCGGCCAGCGCAAGGCGCTGCTGCCGACCTGGGTCGCGCTCGGTCATGTGCTGGCGCTGATGGCGCTGGGCACGCCCGCATCGCTGACCCAGGCGCAGAAGTTCTGCCTGACCGAAAGCGGCCGCCGCCAGGCCAGCCCCGACAGCCTCTGGGGCGTGCTGGCGCTGGCGATCCGCATGCGCCAGGGCGAGGAGCGCCGCGACCTGCGCGCGCTGCCGCTTCGCAGCCAGCCCGGTCAGGTGCACCCGGACGATCTGGCCAGCTGGATCGGCCGCGCCTGGCTGCACGACCCGGCCAGCGACCCTGCACCGCCCCCGGCCGAGCGCACGATCGCGCTGGAAACGATCGCCCGCCTGCACCAGTGCGGCCTGACGCTGCTGGCCGGGCTGATGGAGTCGGCGCTGGCCGTGCTGGAGGGACGCCCGCCAGGGCGGCCCTTCATCACCGGCGCGTCGCTGCACCAGCCCGCCTGGCAGCGCACGCTCGAGGCGCTGGCCCGGCTGGGCCAGGACAGCGCGGCGGCCCCGGAGGAGGCCGGGCCGGCCACCCGCCTGGTGTGGGTGCTGTCGGTCAACCCGCACGGCGCGCTGGAGGCGATCCAGCCGATGGAGCAGCGCCAGGGCCCGCGCGGCTGGGGCAAGCCGCGCGCGCTGCCGCTGTCCCGGCTGCTGCGCGACGACCGCCTGCCCGCGCACGACCTGCGGCTGGTGCGCTGCCTCCGCGCCAGCGCGCATGAGCGTGGCGGCCAGCGCCTCGATCTGGCCCAGGCCATCGCCGCGCTGGTCGGCCATCCGCAGATCGAGTTCGACGACGCACCCGGCATGAACGTGAGCCTGACCGAAGCGCCGGCCGAGATCGACGTGACCGATCTGGGCGAGCGGCTGCGGGTCACGCTGCGGCCGCCGCCGCGCTGGTGCGACCCGCAGGCCGACCGCAGCGAGCCGCAGCTGCCGATCGTCAACGCCGCCGACCAGCGCGAGGCCGACCAGCTGCTGCTGACCACCGTGC
>JAUPTP010000034.1 GCA_030918015.1 Pseudomonadota bacterium | reverse complement strand
CGGCTGGCCCGCCTCGGCGCTGGCGCCCCTGCCGGTGCTGCCGACCCCGGCGCCGCAGCCCGCCAACCGGCGCCTGCCCGGCTCCACCGTGGCGGCGCTGCCCGGCGTGCCGCTGCAGCGGCGCAACCGCACGCTGATCGACGAGCTGGCCGAGGTGCAGGCCGAGCGCACGCCCGGCAGCCAGGTCGAGGGCGCCGGCCTGCTGCGCTCGCGCGGTGGCGAGGGCGGCTTCAGCCGGCTCGACACCATGCAGGCGCCGGCGGAAGGCCGCCTGGCGATCGAGGACGTCGGACAGGTCGTGGTGCGCGCCACGCCGGTCTTCCTGAGCGCTGGCGAGGTCGGCGGCGAGTCCGGCACCCGCAGCCGCCACGGCACGCTGGCGCTGGACCCGACCGGCGTCGTCACCCCGGGCGACCAGGCCGACGCCGGCATCGGCCTGTCCGTCGGTCTGGAGACCCGCACCGTCAGCGCCGACATCGGCACGGTGCCGATCGGCTTCGCGGTCGGCGGCGCGGTCGGCGGCGTGCGCTGGGAGGACGCGATCGGCAGCGGCAACCTGCGGCTGATGGTCGAGGCCTCGCGGCGGGCGGTCAGCGACAGCCTGCTGTCCTTCGCCGGCACCACCGACGTGCGCACCGGCCAGGTCTGGGGCGGCGTGCGCGCCACCGGCCTGCGCACCCAGCTGTCGTGGGGGCAGAGCGACACCGGCCTGTACGGCTACGGCGGCGCGCAGTCGCTCAACGGCCGCGGCGTGGCGGCCAACAGCCGCATCGAGCTCGGCGGCGGCGGCTACTGGCGCGCCCGCAGCACGCCGGAAGACCGCCTCGAGGTCGGCCTGAACCTGGGCTACCAGCACTACCGCCGCAACCTGAGCGGCTACACGCTCGGCCACGGCGGCTACTTCAGCCCGCAGCACCTGCTCGCGCTGAGCGTGCCGGTCAGCTGGATCGGCCGCACCGGCCGGCTGAGCTGGGGCGTGCAGGGCTCGGCCGGCCTGCAGACCTACCGCGAGGAGTCGGCGCCCTACTTCCCGACCGATGCCGGCATGCAGTCCTGGCTGCAGAACCTGGTGTACGCCGGTCAGGCCACCACCGCCCGCTACGCCGCGCGCAGCGACACCGGCATGACGCTCAACCTGGGCGGCGGCTTCGAGTACCAGGTCACCCGCCAGCTCGACGTGGGCGCGCGCATCGGCTTCGAGCACGCGCCGCAGTACAGCCAGGGCACCGGCGCGGTCTACCTGCGCTTCAGCCTGGACCCGCGCGGCAGCGGCAGCGCCGGCCTGCGCATGCCCAGCGGCGGCAACAGCGCCTACTGACCCCGAACGGCCCCGTCCCCGCGCCCGTCCCCTGCCCAGGGGGACGGGCGTTTTCACTTGGAGACGCGCCGGCCGGCCTGTCGCCTGCCCGACAGAAGATCCGCCGCCGTAACGTCGTGAAATTGCGACAAGGATCTTCCCTAGGTTTGCATCTCAAACACGACGCCAAAAAGACGAAAACGTTTGCGTTCACGGCGATGCAGCGCGGTTTTCCCCAGAATCCTCATCGAACCGGGCTGTAACCCGCTCCGATACGGGGCATTCCCGGCTGCCATGCGTCTGGACAGCTCCAGACAATGGACTCAACGCAAAAGTCGCCTAATAACAACAAAATCAGTTAACCAAGGGTTAACCGCAGGCAAACCCAAGGTTCGACATCGTTACTGTTCATTACCCCAGGTCGAGAGCGAACACCGCCAACGACCGCACCCGCAACGAAAGAGGAGTCAAGACATGATCCGCAAGACGCAAGCTGCCCTGGCCATCGCCGCCCTGTTCGCCGCCCCGGCGTTCGCCGCGACCTTTGACGCCAACATCGAGCTGGACACCGACTACCGCAACCTGGGTCGCGGCGCCACCCAGGGCGGCCGCGTCGAGTTCAACGCCGCCGGCAAGGCGGGCACCGACGGCTTCGTGGCCGGCCGCGCCAGCTTCCTGGCCAAGAAGGACGGCACCGCGGGCGTCGACGACATGTGGGCGCAGTTCGGCAACGCCTCGGGCGACCTGAAGCTGGGCCGCTTCGAAGCCGCCGACATCTTCCCGGTCGGCAAGGACACCGTGGTCGAGGACGACGGCGCCGCCGGCTACCGCAACATGCTGCGCGGCCGCTTCGGCAACAACGATGCCTACGGTGACGGCACCGCCCACGCCGCACTGACCCTGAACGCCGGGGGTGGTCTGGCGGTCGAGCTGGGCGTCATCGCCGCGCACAAGAATGCAGCCGTGCGTCCGGTGGTCTCCTACTCGATCGACGGCTTCACCTTCAAGGCCGGCATCGACAGCGGCAAGACCCCGGACGGCCAGAAGATCCGTGGCGGCGGCGTGACCGTCGGCACCACCCTGTCGGGCGCGGCGCTGAACCTGAGCTACAACGCCGGCAAGGTCGCCGACCTGAAGGGCTCGAGCGTCGGCCTGAACGCCACGATCGGTGCTGCGGGTGTCGGCTACATCTACGACCGCAATGACGTCGCCGGCGGCGGCTCCATCAAGGAAAACAACGTCTACGTCGCCTACAGCGTGCCGCTGTTCAACACCGGCGCCACCATCACCCCGGCCCTGGCCTACAGCAAGGCCACCGGCACCGGCGCCGACGGCGACGCTCGCATCACCGGCCGCGTGCGCATCAACTACGCCTTCTGATCGGCCGGCGCCCCGATCGGGGCGCTGCGCTGCAGCACTTTCGGGGTCCACGGTTTGTGTGGTCCTGAGGGGGTGGCATAGAGTGCTGCCACCCTTTCTTGGGTGAGCTCTTCGACGAGAGCTCACCTTTTTTCATTGGAGCGCGCATTTCATGAGTTCCCCGAGCTGCCCCCCCCTGCCCGTGATCCGCGTGGCGCTGATCGGCTTCGGCTATGTCGGGCGCACCTTCCACGCCCCGCTGATCGAGGCGGTCGAGGGGCTGGAGCTGGTGTGCGTGGCCTCGTCGGACGCGCAGAAGGTCCGTGCCTGGCGTGCCGACCTGGCGGTCGAGCCCGACTACCTGAAGGCCGCGACCGCGCCCGACATCGATCTGGTCGTCATCGCCACGCCCAACGACAGCCACCATCCGCTGGCGCGCGCGGCGCTGCTGGCCGGCAAGGCGGTGGTGATCGACAAGCCCTTCACCGTGACGCTGGCCGAGGCGCAGGACCTGGTCGCGCTGGCCGAGGCGCGCGGACTGCTGCTCTCCGTCTTCCACAACCGCCGCTGGGACGGTGATTTCCTTGGCCTGCACGCGGCCATGGCCAGCGGCGAGCTGGGCGAGGTGCGCGAGCTGGTCTCGCGCTTCGACCGCTTCTCGCCCGAGCCGCGCGACCGCTGGCGCGAGCGCCCCGGCCCCGGCGCCGGCCTCTGGTATGACCTGGGGCCGCATGTGGTCGACCAGGTGCTGCAGCTCTTCGGCCCGCCCGAGACGGTCTGCGCGCTGCGTGCGGGCCTGCGCGACGGCGGCCAGGGCGTGGACGACTGGGCGCAGGTGGTGCTGGGCTACGGCGCGCAGCGTCGCGTCACGCTGCACGTCACCCGGCTGGCGGCCTGGCAGGCGCCGCGCTTCGAGGCGCACGGCACCCGCGGCAGCTGGCTGTGCAGCGGCCTGGACATCCAGGAAGACCAGCTCAAGGCCGGCATGAAGCCCGGCGCGCCCGGCTGGGGCGAGGATGCGCGCCCCGCGCTGCAGGCCGACGCCACCGGCGCCTTGAGCGAACGCCCGCGCCCGGCCGGCGACTACCGCGCCTACTACGCCGGCCTCCGCGATGCGCTGCGCGGCCGGGCGCCCAACCCGGTGCCGCCGCGCGAGGCGCTGGCGGTCATGGCGCTGATGGACTGCGCGGTGCGCAGCGCAGCCCAAGGCCGCACGCTGCGATTCGACCTCGACGCCGGCTGAGGCCCGGCGCCGCTCAGGCGGCTTGCGCCTCCGCCGTCTCCGGCGTCATCAGGAAGGCCAGCGCATCCATCACCAGCGTGGCCACCCGGTGCGGCGGCAGCGCGTAGAAGCCCTGCCAGGCGGCGGCCTTGTGCTCGTTGTAGTCGGGCGGCGGTGCATCGTCGTCCTCGTCCCGGGCGGGCTGGGACTGCTCCCAGCCCAGCCGCACCGCGATGCCGATCAGCACATCCATCACCAGCAGCCCGTCGGCGGCCAGATCCGGGTTGGCGCGCGCGATGTCGGAGACCGCGATCAGCGCCTCGATCGTGAGCTGGCGGTATTCCGGGGCGATGATCTTGTTGAGCAGATCGTCGACCTGCAGCGCGAAGCCGCGCTCGGAGGCGGTCATGTCGGCACGGGCCAGGTGGCTGTCGAGCCGGTTGCGGCTGTCGAGCTGGTCGCCGATGACCAGGCCGGGGAAATGGCGCAGCACCTCCCAGACCCGGGCGTGGAAATCATCCGACAGCCGCGTGATGACGCCGCGCACCTCGCGCCAGGCCAGCCAGCCGCCCGCCGCATCGTCGAGCACCGGATCGGCCGAGGCCGGGAAGCGCACCCGCGCCAGCGGGCCGCCGTCGCGGCTGACCCGGCCGTGCAGCGACTGCAGCCGCAGCAGGTTGCGGCCCATCTCCTGCTCGTGCGCGATCACCTCGCGCAGCCGGCGCAGCAGGGCCTGCGGGCTGAGCGAGAGCAGGAAATCGAAGCCCTCGGCCTGGGTCAGGCCATGCTCGCGCGCCAGCCAGCCGGTGATCAGCAGGATCAGGTACCAGGCGCGCAGGGTCAGCGTGCCGCGCAGCAGCGGCGCGTCGGCCTTGATCAGCGTGCCCAGCAGCAGCACCACCTCCTGCAGCAGCACCCGCGCACGCGGGTCGTCGCCGCCGAAGCGGCGGATGCGCTCGAAGATCTCGGCGCTGGGCAGCGGCCGGTCGATCAGCGCGCCGTCGCCGTAGCTGCGGCCCACGACGATGCGCTTCTGGCGCGCGACGATCTGCGCGATGGCCTCCTCCAGCGCGGTGTCGTGCACGTCGAGCACCGCGGCGGCGCGGCGGATCAGGCCCCAGTGGCGCTCGCGGCAGGCGCGCTCGTAGAGCGCCTGCGTCATCTGCCAGACCGACAGGCCGCGCTCGGTGCCCCACTGCGCACCGCCCCGACGCACCAGCAGGCCCAGGATCTCGATCTGCTCGTAGGGATTGCGGCTGCGCGCGAGCTGGCGCTGCAGCGCATGCGCGTCCTCCTCGTGCTCGAGCGCGGCGGCGCGCGCCGGCGTCAGCGGCCGGATGGCCCCCTCCTCCCAGTTCAGGTCGACCGGCAGGGCCAGCGTGCTGCCGGCCCCGACCGCCGGCCGGGCCGCCGCCACCAGGTCCTCGAGGCCGTCGAGCGTGCTGCAGCGCACCCGCGGCAGCAGCTCGGCCAGCGGCCCGACCTGCACGCCCGGCTCGTCCAAGCCGCCCTGCAGCGACTGCAGGAAGGCGATCAGCGCATCCGCCCCGCCCGCCTCGAGCATCGGCTCGCCCACCAGGAGCGTCAGCAGCGGCTGGCCCTGCTGGTCGCGCACCTGCCAGTGGCGGCGCAGCGTGGCCAGCTCGGCGCGCAGCTCGTCGACCAGCAGCCGGTTGTCCAGCGTCAGGTAGAAGCCCTGGCGGCCGTAGAAGGCCGGCAGGAAGACGGTCAGCGGCGCGGCCGCGTCGCCCTCGCGGCTGCGGAAGACCTGGCTGGTGGACAGGCAGTCGATGCGCCCGCGCGGGCGTCCGCTCAGGCCCAGCGCCTCGACGCGGCCGACGCCGGCCAGCGCCACCTCGAGGTCCTCGGCATAGCGCAGCTGCACCGGGGCGATCTCCTCGGGCGTCTGGCAGGCGATGCCGTGCGCGGCCAGACGGGCCTGCACCAGGCGGTCGGCCGCCAGCAGCGCGACCTGGATGCGCACCGGCTCCGGCGGCACCGCCCGCCCGGCCAGCAACGCCGGCCGGCGGCCCCGCGGCAGCAGCGCCGCGGGCGAGACCAGCCGCTCCTGCAGCAGCACGCCGACCAGGTAGAGGCTCTGCGCCCACACCAGCGGCACGTTGTCGTTGGGCACCCGCGTCTGGCTGCGCGGCGCGGCGCGCTCGGCCTCGACCGACTCGGCCGGCACGATGTAGAGCTCCGGGAGCAGGCGCTGGCCGCCCTGCTCGACCTGCAGCGCCTCCAGGCGCTGGCGGTAGTCGAGCGCGGCGGTCTCGTCGCCGCGCAGCACCGCATCGAGCAGCAGATAGCAGAAGAACAGCGGCCACTCCGACTCGATGTGCTCGAAGCGGCGCAGCTCGCCCGGCTCGTAGTGCAGGCGGCTGTGGTCCTCCACCACCGTCTGGTGGCCGTCGCGCAGGAAGCGCTTGCAGCCGTAGCGGCCCTGCAGCCGGCCGACGATGGTCGCGCGGGTGCGCTCGACCAGCGTGGCGTCGCCCACCGCGAAGGCCGGAAAACCGATGATCGACAGCAGCGCCGCATCGGTCTCCTTGGACTCGGACTCGCGCGGCAGCAGGTTCTCGAGGGTGTGGCGCGCATGCGCGATCGCCTCGGCCGGCACATGGATGGCGGGGCCGTCGGCCAGCAGCCGCGCGCCGCTGGCGACCTCCAGCGCCGCCTTGGCCATGCCCACGGAGCTGGCGTTGATCTCGGCGCGGCCGTCGTTGCGCTTGTTGCCGCGCTCCCAGATGCCGTAGTCGGGCGTGCGCCAGGCGTGCGCCAGATACCAGACCAGGTTCTGCACGAACATCAGCTCGTCGCGCGAGCGCACGATCTGCAGGCCGCCGGCGCTCATCTGCACCAGCATCAGCAGGAAGATCGCGGTGGCGTCGATCTGCAGATGGCCCCACTCGGCATCGCCCACCACCGGCTCGCCGCTGCGGGTCGAGTACTTGGCGTGCAGCGCGTCGAGCGGATGCTGGGTGTGCTTGAAGCGCTCGACCTTGGCCGACTGGCGCATCATCGCCGCGAGCAGACCGCGCATCAGGTGGATCACCCGCGCGTCGAGCGCCTCGGCCTCGGCGGCGTCGCGCCCGCGCCAGGCGTGGCCCAGCGCCCAGACGGCCATGATGCTGTAGACGTTGTCGCGCACCCAGGCGTGGGTGTAGTCGCCATGCACCGTGATCGCGGTGCTGGCCGGCAGCAGCCCGGTGTCCGGGTCCTGGCGGGCCAGGATGATCTCGCGCGCCTGGCGGGTGAGCTCCTCGAGGCGCGCGCGCGCGGCCGGGTCCGCCGTGGCAGCGGCATCCAGGGGCGGAAAGAACGGGGGAAGATGGAAATCGGTCATGGCGGGCGTGTCGTCCGGGTCACGGCAGTCTTGCAAGGAACGGGCCCGAACCCTGGCAGCCCGCGCCCACACCCTGCGATCAGCCCCGGCCGTCAGGTCGGAGTCAGGCGACAGATTGTCGCAGCCTGCCTGCGCGCCCGCCCGCCCCTCAGCCCGGCAGCGCGACCGTGCGCTCGAAGGCCTGACCGGCCGCATCGAACAGATGGCACTGCTCGGGACGCAGCCGCAAGCACAGCGACTGGCCGGCCGTCTGGATCGCGTGGCCCTCGAGGCGCAGCGTCAGCAGCGGCAGTGTGGCCGCCGCGCCGGAGGCGGCCGCCGCCTGCGGATCCAGGTAGAGCATCGACGATTCGCCCAGGCGCTCGAGGTGGCGCACCCGCACCGGCAGGGCCGCGCCCTCGGCCTCGCCGTGCAGCAGGTGCTCGGGCCGGATGCCCAGCGAGACCGCGTCGCCCGCGCGGGCCCGGCGCGCGTCCACCGCCACCGTGACCGCCACGCCCAGCACGTCGACCACTGCATGCGTGGCCTCGGCGGCGATCATCCGACCCGGCAGGATGTTCATCTTCGGGCTGCCGATGAACTCGGCCACGAACAGGTTGCGCGGCCGGTGGTAGAGGTCCATCGGCGTGCCGAACTGCGCCACGCTGCCCTCGGTCTGCACCTTCTCGCCGGCGCGCAGCAGCACGATCTTGTCGGCCAGCGTCATCGCCTCGACCTGGTCGTGGGTCACGTAGATCATGCTGGCGCGGCCGATGTCGTGGTGCAGCCGGGCGATCTCCAGCCGGGTCTGCACCCGCAGCGCCGCATCCAGGTTGGAGAGCGGCTCGTCGAACAGGAAGACGTCGGGCTCCTTCACGATCGCGCGGCCGATGGCCACCCGCTGACGCTGGCCGCCCGAGAGCGCCTTGGGCAGGCGGTCGAGCAGCGGGGTGAGCTGCAGGATGTCGGCCGCCTTCTTCACCTTCTGCTCGATCGCCGCCTTGTCGGCGCCGAACACCTTCAGGCCGAAGGCCATGTTCTCGCGCACCGTCATGTGCGGGTAGAGCGCATAGCTCTGGAACACCATCGCCACGCCGCGCTGCGCCGGCGGCAGGTCGTTGACGCGCCGCCCGCCGATCGACAGCTCGCCCGAGGTGATGTCCTCCAGGCCGGCGACCATGCGCAGCAGCGTCGACTTGCCGCAGCCCGACGGCCCGACGAAGACGCAGAACTCGCCCTGCCCGATCGTCAGCGTGGCGTCGTGGATGGTCAGCGGCAGGTTGGGGGCGTAGCGCTTGTTGATCTGCTGGAAGTCGATGCGGGACATGGCGGTCTCGGGAGGAAAGCGGAGCGGGGATCAGGCCAGCCGGGCGTGCAGCACGCCCCAGGGCGCGAACTGCACGGTGGCGCCGGCGGGCTGCGCGCCGCCGATGCCGCAGTCGAGCATGTCGGCGGGCACCCGCCCGGCCGGCAGCGCCAGCTCGGCGGGCTGCGCGCTCAGGTTGAAGGCGCACAGCACCCGCTCGCCCTGGTGCTCGCGCACGAAGGCCAGCACCTGATCGTGCATCGGCAGCAGCGCCAGCTCGCCGTGCACCAGCGCCGGCTGGGTGCGGCGCCAGTGCAGCAGCCGGCGCGCGGCCTGCAGCAGCGAGCCCGGATCGGCCTCCTGGCGGTCGACCGCCAGCGCGCGCTGCGCCTCGGACAGCGGCAGCCAGGGCCGCGCCGCGCCGCTGCCGAAGCCCAGGTCCGGCGCCTCGGCCGACCACGGCATCGGCGTGCGGCAGCCGTCGCGGCCCTTGTACTGCGGCCACATCGTGATGCCGTACGGGTCCTGCAGATCCTCGAAGGGCACGTCGGCCTCGGGCAGGCCCAGCTCCTCGCCCTGGTACAGGCAGACGCTGCCGCGCAGGCTGGCCTGCAGCGCCAGCGCCAGGCGCAGCAGCGCCGGATCGGGCGCAGCGCCGCCCCAGCGGGTGGCCACCCGGGTCACATCATGGTTGGACAGCGCCCAGCACGGCCAGCCGCTGCCGACGATGCGGCCGAAGCGCTCGAGCACCCCGTGCACGAAGGGCGCGTCATGGCGCTCGCCCAGCAGGTCGAAGCAGTAGGCCATGTGCAGCTTGTCGCCGCCGGAGGTGTATTCGGCCACCCGCGCCAGACCGTCGTCGTCGCCGATCTCGCCCACCATCGTGGTGTCGGGATACTGGTCGAGCAGCGCGCGCAGCCGGCGCAGGAAGACCAGGTTCTCCGGCTGGCTCTTGTCGTGCAGGTGCTGCTGCCAGCCGTAGGGGTTGAAGGGGTTGACCGCCGGATCGTCGCCGCGCGGCCGCCCGCGGCCGGGGTTGTCGCGCAGCTCGGCGTCGTGGAAGTAGAAGTTGGCGGTGTCGAGCCGGTAGCCGTCGACGCCCAGGTCCAGCCAGAACTTCACGCTGGCCAGCAGCGCGTCCTGGACCTCGGGGTGGTGGAAGTTCAGGTCGGGCTGGCTGGTCAGGAAGTTGTGAAGGTAATACTGGCAGCGGCGCGTGTCCCACTGCCAGGCGCTGCCGCCGAAGATGGAGAGCCAGTTGTTCGGCGGCGTGCCGTCGTCCCGGGCGTCGGCCCACACATACCAGTCGGCCTTCGGGTTGTCGAGGCTGGCGCGGCTCTCGACGAACCACGGATGCTGGTCCGAGGTATGCGACAGCACCTGGTCGATCATCACCTTCAGGCCCAGCGCGTGGGCGCGCGCCACCAGCGCGCGGAAGTCGTCGAGCGTGCCGAACATCGGCTCGACATCGCAGTAGTCGCTGACGTCGTAGCCGAAGTCCTTCATCGGGCTCCTGAAGAAGGGCGACAGCCAGATGGCGTCGGCGCCGAGCCGCGCCACATGGTCGAGCCGCGCGGTGATGCCGGGCAGATCGCCGATGCCGTCGCCGTTGCTGTCGGCGAAGCTGCGCGGGTAGATCTGGTAGATGACGCCGCCGCGCCACCAGTGGCTGTTCGTGGCCGGGGTGCTGTTCTGAGTCATGGGGGGAAACCTCGTTGGCTTGTTCAACCCTTGACCGCCCCGGCCGTCAGGCCGGAGACGATCTTCTTCTGGAACACCAGCACCAGACCGATCAGGGGCAGCGTGACCAGCACCGAGGCGGCCATGATCTTTCCCCACGGGATCTCGTACTTGCTGGCGCCGGAGATCAGCGAGATCGACACCGGCACGGTGCGCTCGTTGTTGTCGATGACGAAGGTCAGCGCGAACAGGAACTCGTTCCAGGCCGCGATGAAGGCCAGCAGCCCGGTGGA
>JAUPTP010000533.1 GCA_030918015.1 Pseudomonadota bacterium | reverse complement strand
CTTCTCGCTCGTCTCGGCCAGCGTGCGCACCTCGTCGGCCACCACCGCGAAGCCCTTGCCGTGCTGGCCGGCACGCGCCGCCTCGATGGCGGCATTCAAGGCCAGCAGATTGGTCTGATCGGCGATACGCGCCACCGCCTTGACGATGTCGCCGATGTTGGCCGCCTGGCGCTCGAGCTCGGCCACGCGCTGCACCGAGTCGGCCTGGCGACGTGCGGCCAGCGTGACATTGGTGATGGTGGCGCGGACCTCGCCGTCGATGCGGGCGCTCATCGACTGCATGCTGTCGGCCTTGGCGCGCGCCGTGCCGACGGCGGTGAGCTGGCGTCCGATCGAGCCGCTGACCTGCGTGATGGCTGCCAGCGATTCCTGGGCCGCGCCGGAGGCCTCTTCGGCGCCGCTGGCGATCTGGTCGGCCGCGCGCTTGAGCTCCTCGGAGGCGGAGGCCGACTCGTTGATGCCGGCTGCGAGCTGGCTCGAGGCACTGGCCACCCGCTCGGCGACCTGCTGCTGCTTGGCCAGCGTGCGCGCGCGCTTGCGGCCCGCTTCGGCGTCGCGCGCCATGGTGCGGGTCACGCCGCGCGCCACCACGGCCGGGGCGGTGGACGGGTTCTCGCGAACGGGTTCTCGATGCTTGGTCACCAGTGCCATGAACGGGCTCCGAATTCTCTAGACTCAAAGGACAGCGACTCTTGTCCGGACCCGACCGGCAGGGGAGGTCTGGATGGTCCGGCGACCGCGTGGTCGGGACAAAAGCCATTCGACCATGAGGGTTCGAACAGGCATGGGTCGATTTGAGATCGTTTTCCGTGCAATTGGCTCCAGGCGCCGGGTACTGGATCGTTCGTCGCCGGAACTGGTAGACTGGCCGCTGCTGCAGGTGACCCGCGCCGAGATTTCGGCCGGGTTTAAACGGGAAGCCGGTGAGAAGCCGGCGCTGCCCCCGCAACGGTCAGCGAGACAAGATCGGTCCACGAGGCCACTGGAAGCTCAGCTTCCGGGAAGGCGGATCGGTCGACAGGGTGCCAGAGGTGCCCTGTGCTCGCGAGCCCGGAGACCGGCCTGGAGCATGCGCACTGGCACCGCGGAGGGCGGCGACCGGACGATGCGGTCTGCCGTCCGGCCCGGCCGCAGGACCGGCACCCGGTCCCGCCTCGTCCGATCCCGCCCGATGTCGCCAGCGATTCGATCGCGACCGCTGCACGGGGCGTGCAGCCGACAGGCATGACCACAAAGACTTCTTCCGGGCGGCCCGACCGCCTGTGCCCGGCGCTGCTGATCAGCGCGCCGGCCTCCGGCCAGGGCAAGACCACGGTGACGGCCGCGCTGGCCCGCCACTGGCGCCGCCAGGGCCTGCGGGTGCGGGTGTTCAAGACCGGCCCCGACTTCATCGACCCGATGGTGCACGAGCACGCCAGCGGCGCGCCGTGCCGGCAGCTCGACCTGTGGATGGGCGGCGAGGACCACTGCCGCGAGCTGCTGTGGCAGGCCGCGGGCGAGGCCGACCTGATCCTGGTCGAGGGCGTGATGGGCCTGCATGACGGCAGCGCCTCGAGCGCGGCGCTGGCCGAGCGGCTCGGGCTGCCGGTGCTGGCGGTGATCGACGCCGGCGCGATGGCGCAGACCTTCGGCGCGATCGCGCTCGGGCTGAAGCTCTACCGGCCGGGGCTGGACTTCGCCGGCGTGATCGCCAACCGGGTGGGCAGCGAGGGCCACGCCCGCATGGTCATCGAGAGCCTGCCGCCGGGCATCGCCGCGTTCGGCGCACTGCCGCGCAGCGAGGCGCTGGAGTGGCCCTCGCGCCACCTCGGCCTGGTGCAGGCCGGCGAGCTGCCCGACCTGGGGCGTCGTCTCGAGGCGGCGGCCGACGTGGTCGCGCGGGTGGCGCCGCCGCTGCCCGCGCCGGTGCGCTTCATCGCACCGGCCGAGCCCGATCCCCTGCCGCGGCGGCTGGCCGGGCGCACCGTGGCGATTGCCCGCGACGACGCCTTCGCCTTCCTGTACCCCGCCAACATCGACGTGCTGGAGCAGCTCGGCGCGCGCGTCGTCTTCTTCTCGCCGCTGGCCGACGAGCCGGTGCCGGCCGAAGCCGACGCGCTCTATCTGCCCGGCGGCTATCCCGAGCTGCATCTGGAACGGCTCGAGGAGGCCGGGCGCACCCGCAACACGATCCGCGCCTGCCATGCGGCCGGGCTGCCGATCGTGGCCGAATGCGGCGGCCTGCTCGCGCTGGGCGACGGTCTGAGCGATCTGGCCGGTCGGCGCACGCCGATGTGGGGCCTGCTGCCCGGCGAGGGGCGCATGCAGTCGCGGCTGGTCAACCTCGGCATGCACGCGGCCGACCTGCCCGAGGGCCCGGTGCGCGGCCACACCTTCCACCACGGGTTGTTCGAGAGCCCGCTGCCCGCCATCGGCCAGACCCGTGCCGAGCGCGACCACGGCCGGCCGGAATCCGTCTGGCGTCTGGGCCGGCTGCACGCCTCCTTCCTGCACCTCTACTTCCCGTCGAACCCGAGCGCGATCGCCGCGCTGTTCGATCCGGCCACGCCGCCGCCCGGCCGCTGAGGCCTTCCGAGGCCTTTTCCCCCGACGC
>JAUPTP010000532.1 GCA_030918015.1 Pseudomonadota bacterium | reverse complement strand
CAGCAGCGGGAAGGCGCAGTCATCCAGTTCCATCATCACGCCCTTGAGCGCCTCTTGGGCCTTCTCCACGGGAACTTCCAGCAGTTGCAGGATGACGGGCTGGTCCTTGCCCAGCATTTCGCCGGACGCGATGCGGAACAGCAGGGCGTAACCGATCTGGCCGGCGGCACCGGTGACGGCGACGCGGACGGGCTTCTTGCTCATGGGTTGGCTCCGGAAGGACATGGAAAGGGGGAAGACGGCGCTGCAGGGCAGTGGCGCGGGCGGCGGCACGGCGACGGCGGGGGCGGCAGCATGCGCCTGCCACCTTGCGGGCGGCTTGCGGCGCGGCCGGATCGGTGCCGGGGCGTGGGGCTCGAGCGCGTGCGCTGCGCAGTGTAGGCGAGTCTACGGGTTGACCCGGGCCGCCGTCAAACGGTCATATATCTTCTATAAGACATCAGTCAGCATTTGATGGACGACAATGCGTGACTGTGCTGCAATCCGCGCCCATGCCCGCCACCCCGTCCCACCCGTCCCTGTCCGGAGCCTCCGGCGCGCCCGAGAGCGCGGCGGACGGCGTGGGCCTGCCGGTCGGTGGTGCGCCCTCGTTCAGTCCGCTCTACCAGCAGATCAAGAGCCTGATCATGCGCGAGCTGCAGGCTGGCGTGTGGAAGCCGGGCGAATCGATCCCGAGCGAACTGGATCTTGCTGCACGTTTCAAGGTGAGCCAGGGCACGGTGCGCAAGGCCATCGACGAGCTGGCCGCCGAGAACCTGCTGGTGCGCCGCCAGGGCAAGGGCACCTTCGTCGCCACCCACGCCGAAGAGCAGATCCAGTACCGCTTCCTGCGCCTGATGCCCGACGAGGGCGACGACCGCACGATGGCCCGCCGTCTGCTGGACGTGCGCCGCACGCGCGCGCCGGCCGACGTGGCCCGCGCGCTCGACATCAAGAGCGGCGACGCCGTGGTGCAGTTGCGCCGCGTCCTGCTCACGCCCGTGCAGGATCCGTCCGCGCGCCAGCAGCCGGTGGTCTTCGACGAGATCTGGTTGCCGGGCCAGCTGTTCAAGGGCCTGAGCGCCGAGCGCCTGGCCGACTACAAGGGCCCGATGTACGGCATGTTCGAGACCGAGTTCGGCGTGCGCATGATCCGCGCCGAGGAGCGCATCCGTGCCGTGCCGGCCGACGCGACGGCGGCCGAGGTGCTGGCCCTGCCGCCGGGCACGCCGCTGCTGAGCGTCGAGCGCCTGTCCTTCACCTACGGTGACAAGCCGGTGGAGCTGCGCCGCGGCCTTTATCACACCGTGCGCCACCATTACCGCAACGAGCTGAACTGATGTTGCGAAGGATCGTCGTGCCCTGCGGATGGGGCAAGGTTAAAGGCTCTGGTAAGCCTTGTGCATTGCAATAAACTTCCTGGGTTTCACTTGAATTACAGAGCGTAGCTCCCATGGCAGACACCTCACCTACCAAGGCCCGCAAGGGCGACGCGCGCCCCGGCGCGAACATGCGCCTGGTCGAAGCGCTGCAGTACAAGCTGCCGCTGGCGGCCCAGCTGTCGATCCTGCACCGCGCCAGCGGGATCATCATGGCGGTGCTGCTGCCCTTCGTGATCTGGCTGTTCGACAAGAGCGTCAGCTCCGAAGCGTCCTACGACGAATTCGCCAGCGCCTTCACGGCCGGCATCGGCGTGATCCCGGGCTTCATCGTGAAGCTGGCCACGCTGGGCCTGATCTGGGCATTCCTGCATCACGCCTGTGCGGGCGCGCGCCACCTGTGGATGGATGCCACCCACAGCGTGACCAAGCAGCAGGGCGCCAGCTCGGCCAAGGCCGTGTTCGCGGTCAGCATCGCGCTGACGATCGCGCTCGGCGCCAAGCTGTTCGGTCTGTTCTGACCGACCCCTCCTTACCGACAAGAAGGCAAACCCTCATGGCCATCAACTACGGTTCCAAGCGCCTGGTGGTCGGCGCCCACTACGGCCTGCGCGACTGGCTGATGCAGCGCATCACCGCCGTCATCATGCTGGTCTACACGGCCCTGCTGCTGCTGCAGGTGCTCGCTGGCGGCCCGCTGGGCTACGACAGCTGGGCGACGATCTTCTCGCGTCAATGGATGAAGGCGCTGACCTTCGTCGTCTTCATCTCGCTGGCCTGGCACGCCTGGGTCGGCCTGCGCGATGTCTGGATGGACTACGTCAAGCCCGTCGGGATGCGCCTGCTGGGGCAGGTCATCACCCTCGTCTGGCTGGTCGGCTGCCTCGGCTGGGCCGTGCAGGTGCTCTGGAGGCTGTGAGAAAGAACATGGCAAACATCAAGTCTTCGGTTCCCCGTCGCAAGTTCGACGTCGTCATCGTCGGCGCCGGTGGTTCCGGCATGCGCGCATCGCTGCAACTGGCCCGTGCGGGCCTGAACGTGGCGGTGCTGTCCAAGGTCTTCCCGACCCGCTCGCACACCGTGGCCGCCCAGGGCGGCATCGGTGCCTCGCTCGGCAACATGAGCGAGGACAACTGGCACTACCACTTCTACGACACCGTCAAGGGTTCGGACTGGCTGGGTGACCAGGACGCCATCGAGTTCATGTGTCGTGAGGCGCCGAAGGTCGTCTACGAG
>JAUPTP010000531.1 GCA_030918015.1 Pseudomonadota bacterium | reverse complement strand
GGTGCCGTGCTGGCCGGCGGCGCCCGCCTGCTGGTGTTCGACGACATCAGCGACGTGGTCTCGGCCCAGCGCAGCGTGGCCTGGGCCGAGGTCGCCCGGCGCGTCGCCCACGAGATCAAGAACCCGCTGACCCCGATCCAGCTCTCGGCCGAGCGCCTGACCCACCGCCTGGGCGCCAAGCTGGAGGACAACGACCGCGCGATGCTCGAGCGCTCGGTGGGCACCATCGTCACCCAGGTGCAGGCGATGAAGAAGCTGGTCGACGAGTTCCGCGACTACGCCCGCCTGCCCGCGGCCCGGCTGGCCCCGCTGGAGCTCAACGCCCTGGTGCAGGAGGTGCTGGGCCTGTACGGCGCGGCCATCGAGCAGGGCCGGCTCCAGGTGCGCCTGGGCGGCGGCCTGCCCTGGATCGAGGGGGACGCCAGCCAGCTGCGCCAGGTCGTGCACAACCTGGTCCAGAACGGCCTGGACGCGGTCACCGAGCGCGCCGACGGCCGCGTCGATCTGCTGACCGAGACCCTGCCCGGCGACGACGGCCAGGTGCGCGCCGTGCGGCTGAAGGTGATGGACAACGGCCCGGGCTTCAGCCAGGCGGTGCTGCAGCGCGCATTCGAGCCCTACGTGACGACCAAGACCAAGGGCACCGGCCTGGGCCTGGCGGTGGTCAAGAAGATCGCCGACGAACACGGTGCGCGGCTGCGCATCGCCAACCGCCAGACCGAGGCCGGCGAGGACAGCGGGCTGCCCCAGGTGCTGGGGGCGCAAGTTTCGCTATCATTTTCGCGCTTGACCGTCCGCCCGGCGGTCATGACCCCCCCAGGCGCGCCACCGGCCGCCTGAGGCCGGACCTGCCACACCCGGCGCGGCGCCTGACCAGTGCAAGCCCGCCCGGCGGCCAACGCCGCAGACCTGCATGGCATCCATACTTGTAGTTGACGACGAACTCGGCATCCGTGGCCTGCTCTCGGACATCCTGTCCGACGAAGGGCACACCGTGGAGCTGGCCGAGAACGCGGCCCAAGCCCGCCAAGCCCGCCTGAACCGACGGCCCGATCTGGTGCTGCTGGACATCTGGATGCCGGATGTCGATGGCATCACCCTGCTCAAGGAATGGGGCAGCACCGGCCAGCTGACGATGCCGGTCATCATGATGAGCGGCCACGGCACCATCGACACCGCCGTCGAGGCAACCCGCTACGGCGCCTGCGCCTTCCTCGAAAAGCCGATCACGCTGCAGAAGCTGCTGAAGGCTGTCGAACAGTCGCTGGTGCGACCCGGCGCCACCGCGCCGGCCACCGCGGCCCCCCACACGGCGCCGGCAGCGCACGGCGGCCTGACCGCAACCCCGCTGCGCCGGGACGACACCCGCCCCGCCCTGGCCAGTGCACCGACCGGTCTGGGGGCGCGCAGCCTGGCCCCGGGCACCGCCACCCCGCTGGCCGGGCTCAGCGGACTGACGGCCCCGATCACGCCGATGCCACCGGTCGACGCCGAACCGGCCGACACCGGCGGCGCACACCAGCGCTTCGACCTTGACCGCCCGCTGCGCGAGGCACGCGACGCCTTCGAGAAGAGTTATTTCGAGTTCCACCTGGCCAAGGAGCACGGCTCGATGACCCGCGTGGCCGAGAAGACCGGGCTGGAGCGCACCCACCTCTACCGCAAGCTCAAGCAGCTGGGCGTGGACCTGAGCCGCGGCAAGCTGCGCGGCAGCGTCTGAAGGGCTGTCCAAGATTTTTTCCGACAGGGCTTGCGCAGGCCGACAACATCGGCTTATACTAGCGAGCTCGCGGCCTGGTAGCTCAGTTGGTAGAGCAGCGGATTGAAAATCCGCGTGTCGGTGGTTCGATTCCGCCCCAGGCCACCAAACAGATGCAGGTGTCACAAGCACCTCGCAGCGCGAAGAAGCCCGCCACCGTGCGGGCTTTTTTGCGTCCGCCCGCCGCCTGCTCACGCGCCCAGTCCCATGCGCTCGCCCATCCACATCGTCGACGTCGAACGCCCGGAGACCTGGACGCGCTGGCGTGCCGGTCTGTGCGACAGCTGCCAGGCCAACTGCTGCACGATGCCGGTCGAGGTGCGCATGGCCGATCTGCTGCGGCTGGGGCTGGTCGACCCCTTCGAGGTCGAGCACGAGGAAGAGCGGCTGATCGCCCGGCGGCTGATCAAGATGGGCGTGGTCGCGCGCTACCACGCGCGCTTCGGGCTGTTCACGCTGCCGCGGCGCGCCAGTGGCGACTGCCACTATCTGGACCGCCACACCCGGCGCTGCAGCGTCTATGCCGAGCGGCCGGACACCTGCCGCAAGCATCCGCAGATCGGGCCGAAGCCGGGACACTGCCCGTACGGGCGGCGCAGCGAGGCCCCGCGCGGCTGAAGCGCGCGTCGGCTCGGCACACGCGTCACGGCGCCTGCCGGGCGGGGCCGGATGCGCCGGCCCGCTCAGTCGCCGCGCCAGCCGCCGTCTCAGCCGCCCCCCGTGGCCGCCTGCAGCCGCTGCTGGTAGGCCACGGCGATGCCGGCGGCCACGCGGGCGTTGTCCAGCACCAGCTGGATGTTGGCCGCCAGGCTGACGCCGCCGGTCAGTTCGGCCACCCGGGCC
>JAUPTP010000033.1 GCA_030918015.1 Pseudomonadota bacterium | reverse complement strand
AGCCGAGCTGGAAGGCGAACAGCCACTGCCCGACGATGACGTAGACCAGGAAGCTGATCGACAGCGCCACGGTGGTGGCCACCATGATCGCCCGGTCGGTCAGCGAGCCGCGCACCGCCGCCACCGCCAGCGCGAAGGGAATCGCCAGCAGCGCGTCGAGCACCAGGATCGGCGTCATCACCGTCAGCGTCGCCGGCAGCCGGGTGGCGAAGAGCTGCGCGACCGGCTCGTTGGTGGCCCAGCTCCTGCCCCAGTCGAACTGCAGGATCTGGCCGACGAAGATCGCCAGCTGCTCCCAGACCGGGCGGTTCAGGCCGAGCTGATCGCGGATCTGCTCGACCTGCTCGGGCGAGGCGTTCAGGCCGGCGAGGATCTCGGCCGGATCGCCGCCGAAGCCCTTGAACAGGAAGAACACGCCCAGCACCACGCCGGCGAGCGTGGGCACCATCTGCCCGAGGCGGCGCAGCAGGTAGGCCATCATCCGAGTCGGTCTCCGTCGACGAACACCGCCAGCTCGCCCGGCACCAGCGCCACCCAGGCCTCGTTGGTGGTCAGCGGCTCGGTCACCACGACGGCGACGCGGTCCTGCGGCGTGGTCTGCTCGGCAAAATTGACCGTCAGATCGGCGTCCTGGAGCTGTGCATCGGCGAAGGGGTGGCGGCGCAGCACATAGTGCAGCCGGGTGGTGCAGTGCGCCCACAGCGCCTCGCCCTGGCTGAGCAGGAAGTTGAAGGTGCCGTGGTGGGCGATCTGCGGCGCCAGTTCGGCCAGCGTCTGCGTCAGGTCGGGGATGCTGGGCATGCGGGCGTGGTTCTTCGCCAGCTCCTGCATCAGCCAGCAGAAGGCGCGCTCGCTGTCGGTGTCGCCCACCGGGTGGAAGCCGGCGTGCAGCTTCGGGCGGTAGTCGACCAGATTGCCGTTGTGCGCGAAGACCCAGTAGCGGCCCCAGAGCTCGCGCACGAAGGGGTGGGTGTTCTCCAGCGCGACCCGGCCCTGGGTGGCCTTGCGGATGTGGGTGAGGATGTGGCGGCTGCGGATCGGGTAGCGGCGGACCATCTCGGCCACCGGCGACTCGGCCGCGCTCTGGTGGTCGACGAACAGGCGCAGGCCCGCACCCTCGAAGAAGGCGATGCCGAAGCCGTCCCGGTGCTCGACCGCCCGGTGGGCGAAGCCGGTGAAGCTGAAGACCAGATCGGTCGGGGTATTCGCGTTGAGTCCGAGCAGCTGACACATGGCCCGAGACACTACCACGCCCCCCCCGGTTCTTCGCGCCGAGGGCCGGCGGGCGGGTCTCACGCGGTCAGCAGCGGGGCCGGTGCGGCCCGGGCAGGTCGCGCGGCGACATGCTCGCCGAAGGCCGTGAGCGGCATCGGGCGACCGTAGAGCCAGCCCTGCGCCAGCTCGCAGCCCTGCTCGCGCAGGAAGGCGGCCTGCTCCTCGGTCTCGACGCCCTCGGCGACCAGGCCGAGCTTCAGGCTGTGGCCCATCAGGATGATCGCGCGCACGATGCCGGCGCGGTCGGTGCGCGTGGTGATGTCGCGCATGAAGGACTTGTCGATCTTCAGCGTGCCGATCGGGTAGCGCGTCAGGTAGCCCAGCGCCGAGTAGCCGGTGCCGAAGTCGTCGATCGCCAGCGTCAGGCCCAGCGCGCGCAGGCCGTTGAGGATGTCCTCGGCCTGGCTGCGCTCGTCGAGCAGCAGCCGCTCGGTGATCTCCAGCTCGATCCACTCCGGGCGGCAGGCGCTGGCGTCGAGCGCGTCGCGCACCGTCTGCACCAGGTCGTGGTTCATGAACTGGCGCGGCGACAGGTTGATGGCGATGCGCAGCGGATCGGCGGCGGGACGGCTCTGGTTCCAGAGCGCGGCGGCCGCGCAGGCCTGCTGCAGCACCCAGGTGCCGATCGGAACGATCAGCCCGCAGTCCTCGGCGACGGGGATGAAGCGGTCGGGCGGCACCATGCCGCGCTCGGGATGCTTCCAGCGCAGCAGGGCCTCGGCGCCGACGATGCGCTCGTCGTCCAGGCCGACCTTGGGCTGGTAGTGGAGCTCGAACTGGCCCTCGGCGATCGCGCGGCGCAGGTCGGCCTCGAGCGCGAGGCGCTCGCGGGCGCGCGCCGACAGCGATTCGGAGTGGAATTCATGGCGTGCGCGGCCGCGCGCCTTGGCCTCGAAGAGGGCGGTGTCGGCCTGGCGCATCAGCAGTTCCGGCTCCGACAGCGTCTGGCCTTCGCCCACCGTGGCGATGCCGATGCTGGCCGACACGAAGGCCTGCTGGCCGTCGATCTCGTAGGGCTGCGACAGCGCCTCGACGATGCGCCGGGCGATGCGCTCGAGCGTCTCGCGCTCGAGCGCGTTGTGCGTCAGCACCGCGAACTCGTCGCCGCCCAGGCGCGCCACCGTGTCGCGCTCGCGCAGGCAGTGCAGCAGGCGCTGCGCCGCGGCGACCAGCAGCCGGTCGCCGGCGGCGTGGCCGAGCGTGTCGTTGACGTTCTTGAAATGGTCCAGATCCAGCATCAGCACCGAGCTGACCGGCTGCTCGCGCAGCCGTGCCTGGAAGCCGGCGCGGTTGATCAGGCCGGTCAGCGTGTCGCGGAAGGCCAGGTCGTGCAGGTCGCGCTGGGTGGTCTTCAGCTCGGTGATGTCCTGCGTCGTCGTCATCGTGAAGCGGGTGCGTCCGTCCGCACCGTACTCGAAGCGGTGCACGACGCGCAGGTCGCGCAGGCCATCGGGGCCGTCGATGCGGGTGTCGAAATGCAGATCGGCCTGGCCGCGCGCCATCGCCTCGGTCATCAGGGTCTGTGCCCGTGCGCGGTCCGACTCGAGCACGCGCGCCCACAGCGGCGCCAGATCCTCGAGGTGGTCGCGGTCGATGCCGAACTGGCGCCGGGCCTGCGCCGACAGCGTGGCCACGCGGGCCTGGTGGTCCCAGAGCACATGGCCCATGCGTCCGACCCGCTCGGCCTCCTCGAGCCGGTGGACGAGGCGTTCGCGGTCGCGGCGCTCGTCGTGCAGCGCCAGCATCGCCCGGCCGGTGCGCGAGGGGCCCTTGACCATCACGAGGTACAGATACCAGAGCAGCGCCAGGCCCAGGAACAGATCGGCCGTCTCGCCGCGCAGGGTCAGCTGCACCGACAGCGGCCCGAGCGCCAGGAGGCCGAACAGCGGCAGCGAGCCGCGCATCATGCCGGTCAGCGCAGCCCGGCCGGCGCACACCCCCATCAGCGCGAACAGGATGACGCTGCGGTGCATGGGGTCGGCGCTCTGCTCGAAGAACAGGCCCAGGCCCCCCCACGCCAGCCCGCTGAGTCCCGTCTGCGCCAGCGAGATGCCGCGCCAGCGGCGGATCGACCAGCGTTGCCGTCCGCCGCCCCGCAGGTAGAACCACGACATGGCCAGCCGGCTGGCCATCGCCAGCTCGACCGCCAGCAGCCAGGCCAGCAGTCCGGTGCCGCCGACCGAGCCCTGGATCACCGCCGCCACCGCCGCGGCCACGACCATGCCGGAGCCGAGCGTCAGCGGCGACTCCACGTGATGCATGTCGATGAGGCTGCGCTCCCAGGTCTCGTCGGGCCGGAAGGGCTGCGGTGTACTGCTCATGATGCCGGGGCCGAAACCCGTTTGTCCCTGGCGGGACATCGGCCGCGAAAGCGAAAACTGGAGGCCTGTCGCGACCGGTGGCGTCAACTTGAGCGGGATCAGCGCAGGCCCCGCGGGGCGGTGCCACGATGGACTCATGCGGCCGATCCGAACGCCGTCAGGAGACCTGATCATGGACACCATCGCCCGTCCCTCCATTCCCGTCGCTGCGGTGCTCGACGCGGTCCAGCGGGGTTCCCTGCGCGAGGTGCTGCTGGCGCGCCGTCAGGCCCTGCTGGAGGCGCTGGCGCTGCACACGGGCGGCCAGAGCCGGGTGCAGCACGCCCGCGAGGTGCTGCTGCAGGACGCCGACGATGCGCGCGAGCATGCGGCCGACCGCGAGGTCGATCTCGCCTTCACCGACCAGGCCCGCCAGGAGCTGGCCGCGATCGGGCGGGCGCTGCAGCGCCTGGAGGCGGGCGACTACGGCGCCTGCGAGGACTGCGGCGGCCCCATCGCGCTGGGCCGGCTGCAGGTGCAGCCGCAGGCCCTGCGGTGCATCGCCTGCGAGCGCGAGCACGAGCGACAGCACGGCGGCGTCCCGGTTTCCACCCTCTGACCGGTACCGGGCGGGCCGGCACAATCCGCGCCCATGAGCCGATCCCTGTCCTGGAGTCGTCCCCGTCGCGGGATGGTCGTCGTGTGCGCCGCGCTGGCCTGGCTGGTCGGGGCGCTGCCGTGCGCGTGGGCGCAGCTGCCGGCCGAGGTCGGCGGCGGCGATCCGGAGGTGGACACGCTGGTCGGGCCGGCGCTGGGGCGGCCGCGCATCGGGCTGGTGCTGTCCGGGGGCGGCGCGCGCGGGCTGGCGCATGTGGGCGTGCTGGAGGTGCTCGAGCGCGAGCGCATCCCGGTCGACGCGATCGCCGGCACCTCGATGGGCGCGATCATCGGCGGTCTCCATGCCAGCGGCATGGGCGCGGCCGAGATGGCGCGCGAGCTCGGCGCGATCGACTGGGCGGCGATGTTCGCCCCGCGGCTGCCGCGCGAGCACATCGGCCAGCGCCGCAAGGAAGAGGACTTCGAGATCTCGCCGGCGCTCGAGGTCGGGCTCGACCGCCTGGGCGGCGAGCCGATGCTGCCGATCGGCTCGGTGTCGAGCCGCGAGCTCGAGCTGCTGCTGCGCCGCCACACGCTGGCGGTGCGCCGGGTGCCGAGCTTCGACGGCCTGCCTATCCCCTTCCGCGCGGTGGCCACCGACATGGAGACCGGCGAGGCGGTGGTCTTCCGCGACGGCGACCTGGCGCAGGCGCTGCGCGCGAGCATGTCGGTGCCGGGGCTGTTCGCGCCGATCGAGGTCGACGGGCGCATCCTGGGCGACGGCGGCCTGGTCGACAACCTGCCGGTGGAGGTGGCCCGCCGCATGGGCGTGGACCGCCTGATCGTGGTCAACATCGGCACGCCGCTGGCCGGGCGCGAGACGCTGGGCACCGTCTCGGGCGTCACGACGCAGATGATCAACATCCTGACCGAGCAGAACGTGCAGCGTTCGCTCGCGCAGCTCGATCCGCGCCAGGACGTGCTGATCGCGCCGCCGCTGGGCCGGCTGACCTCCGCCAGCTTCGACCGCGCGGCCGATCTGGTGGCGGCCGGGCGCGAGCATGCCGAGCGCATGCTGCCGCAGCTGGGCGCGCTGCGCCTGAACGAGACCGACTGGCGCGCCCACCGGCGCGCCCAGGCCCGTCCGGACGATCCGCCCGAGCCGGTGGCCTCGGTCCGCTTCGAGGGGCAGGACCTGACGCAGCCGCAGCGCCTGGCGCCGCTGATGGCGGTGCGCCCGGGCCAGGACTTCTCGGTCGCCCAGGCCGAGCACGACAGCCGGGTGCTGGCCGCCAGCGGCGACTACCTGCAGGTCGACTACCGGGTCGAGGACCTGCCCGCCGGCTCCGGGCTGGTCTTTCGCCTGTCGGAGAAGCCCTGGGGGCCCAACTACTTCCGCCTCGGCCTGGCGCTGCAGAGCGACTTCGCCGGCCAGGGCGAGTTCAACGTGCAGCTCAGCCACAACCGCCACTGGCTGGACGAGTCGGGCAGCGAGTGGCGCAACCGCGTGCAGCTGGGCTCGGTGCCGCGCTGGTTCAGCGAGCTCTACATGCCGCTGGGCGCAGGCAGCGGTCCGGCCAGCGACTGGTTCCTGGCGCTGTCGGGCGAGCTGTCGCGGCGGCGCCAGACCGCCTACCGGTCGATCGGCCCGCTGGACGACGGCGGCGACCCGGTGGTGCTGGGCCGGCATGTCCGCAGCACGCTGGGCGTGGGGCTCGATCTGGGCCAGCCGCTGGGCGACCTGGGCGAGTGGCGCCTGGGCCTGCTCGGGCAGGTGCTGCGGCTGCAGCCCGAGAGCGCCGAGGTGCAGACCGCCACCGGCGCGAGCGTGCTGCAGTCCCAGCATGCCCGCGAGCAGGCGGTGCGCGGCGTGCTGGTGCTCGACCAGCTCGACCACGCGATCTTTCCGCGCCAGGGCTGGCGGATGCGGCTCGAAGGCCAGAGCGGCTGGCGCCGGCTCGACGAGCAGGCGCTCGACACGGCGCAGCGGCGCTTCCACCGGCTCGAGCTCGACCTGACGCAGGTCGCCAGCGCCGGTCGCCAGACGCTCGACGCGACGCTGCGGCTGCGCGCGGCCCAGCAGAGCCGCGTCGAGGGCGTGCCGGGGCACTACACGCTCGGCGGCTTCCAGCAGCTCTCGGGCTACGAGCCGGGCCAGCTCTCCGGCGACGGCATCCTGCTGGGGCGGCTGACCTGGCTGGGGCGGCTGACCTCGCGCCCGGTGCTGACCCGCGGCGTCTTCGCGGGCATGACGCTGGAGGCGGGCAACGCCTGGTCCACGCCGGGGCAGATGCGGCTGTCCCAGCTGCGCTGGGGCGGCAGTGTCTTCCTGGCGGCCGACACCGGCGTGGGGCCGCTCTACCTGGGGCTGACCTGGGCGCCGCAGGGGCGCCCCGGCGTGACGCTGATGCTGGGCCGGCCCTGAAGGCGGCCGGCCGGGGGGGGCGCGTCAGCGCATCGAGCTCTGGCGCACCACCAGCTCGACCGGCAGCGTGCGCGAGGGTGCGGCGCGGCCGGCCACGCGCTCGAACAGCGCATCGACCATCTCGACACCGGCCCGCGCCACCGGCTGGCGCACGGTCGTCAGCGGCGGGTCGGCGTGGCTGGCCCAGGCGATGTCGTCATAGCCGACGACCGCCACGTCGCGCGGCACCTCGCGGCCGTGCAGGCGCAGCACCGGCACGACCGCCGTGGCGAGCATGTCCGAGCAGGCGAAGACCGCATCGATCGGCGCGCCCGACTCGAGCAGCGCATGCATCTGCGCGCGCGCCCGGTCGGCATCGAAGCCGACCGGCAGCACGCGGGTCGCCTCGGGCGGCAGGCCCGCCTCGGCCAGCTCCTGCCGGTGGCCGCGCAGGCGCTGCTCGGATTCGGGCGTGGTCGGGTCGCCGAGAAAGACGAAGCGCCGGCAGCCCCGCCCGAGCAGGTGCCGGGTGGCCAGCCGGCCGCCGCCCAGGTTGTCGCCGCCGACCGAGCAGTAGCGCTGCTGGGGCAGCTGCGCGCCCCAGACCACCAGCGGCACGCCCTGGTCGGCCAGGCGGTTGAGCTGCTCGTGGCTGTGCCACTGGCCGATCATGATGATGCCCAGCGCGGTGCCGCTGTCATACGACTGCGACGCCGTCTCGAGCTGGTCGGCGTCGATGCGCGAGACCAGCATGTCGTGGCCGCGGTCGGTCAGCGCGTCGGCCAGGCTGCCCAGCATCGACAGGAAGAAGGGATCGGAGACATGCAGCCGCGTCTGCCGGTCGTAGGGGATGACGACCGCGACGGTGCGGTTGTGGCGCAGCCGCAGGTTCTTCGCGCTGACGTTGATGGTGTAGTTCAGCGAGCGCGCCAGCTCGGTGATGCGCTGGCGGGTGGCGGCGCTGACCTCGGTGCTGCCGTTGAGCGCGCGCGACACGGTGGCCACCGACACCCCGGCGATGCGGGCCAGGTCGGCCATCTGCAGCCGGCCCGGCCTCGCGGGGGAGGCCGGTGGATCGGCGTCAGGGCTGCTCGGCGGCCGGGGCATCGTCGGCCTCGTCCGGGGCGGGCGGGGGCGTGAAGTCCGGCAGCACCTGCGCCTCGAGGGCCCACTGCTGCAGGATCTCGGCGGCGTCGCCGATGCCCTGGCGCTTCAGCGACGAGAACAGCGTGATGCCGATGTCGGACTCCTCGGTCGAGAGCTCGCCCAGGACCTCCTGCGCGCGGCGCAGCGACTCGGCCTGCTCCTTGCGGTTGAGCTTGTCGGCCTTGGTCAGCAGCACCAGCAGCTTGACCTCGCCATTGATCACGCGGGGGGCCACGAAGCTCAGCAGCTGCCGGTCCAGGTCGGTGAAGCCGTGGCGCGAGTCCACCATCTGGACCACGCCGGCGAGGTTGCGCCGCACCCGCAGGTAGTCGGCCATCACCTCCTGCCAGCGCAGCTTGGAGGCGCGTGCCACGGCCGCGTAGCCGTAGCCGGGCAGGTCGGCCCACAGCGCCTGGGGCGCCTCGCGCGGTCCGACCTCGAAGAGGTTGATGTGCTGGGTGCGTCCGGGCGTCTTGGACGCGAAGGCGAGCTGGCGCTGCTGCGCCAGGGTGTTGATCGCGGTCGACTTGCCGGCGTTGGAGCGTCCGACGAAGGCGATCTCGGGCAGTTCATGGGCCGGCAGCTGGTCCAGACGGCTGGCCGTCGTCAGGAAACGGGCCGTGTGGGTCCAGGCGAGTGCCGCGCGCGTGGCGTCGGCGCCACCCGGGGGTGGTGTGGTGGTGGGGCTCATCGCCAGCATTGTAAAATCGTCCGGTTTCACGTCTGTCACCCTCCCGCCAGCCCACGGGGCCGCTTCATCATGAAATCGCACTTCAAGTCGCTTCTTGCTCTGCTCGCGGCAGCCGCCATGGCCACCCCGCTTGCCGCTTCCGAGTCCAAGCCTGCCGCGAAGGCCGATCTGGTGAAGGGTGAAGCCATCGCCACCCAGGTGTGCAGCGCCTGCCACACGTCGGACGGTTCGCGCGGCCTGGCCGCCAACCCGATCCTGCAGGGCCAGCACCCGGAGTATCTGGTCAAGCAGCTCAGCGAGTTCAAGTCGGGCAAGCGCGAGAACGCCGTCATGAAGGGCATGGCCTCGGCGCTGAGCGATGACGACATGAAGAACGTGGCGGCCTTCTTCGCCTCCAAGCAGGCCAAGCCGGGTGCCGCGCGCAGCAAGGACCTGGTCGCGCTGGGCGAGAAGATCTACCGCGGTGGCATCGCCGACCGCCAGGTGCCGGCCTGCGCCGGCTGCCACAGCCCGAACGGTGCCGGCATCCCGGCCCAGTACCCGCGCCTGTCGGGCCAGCACTCGGACTACACCGAGCTGCAGCTCAAGAACTTCCGCGACGGCGTGCGCAAGAACAACCCGGTCATGACCGGCGTGACGGCCAAGATGAACGATCGCGAGATCAAGGCCGTGGCCGACTACATCGCCGGCCTGCACTGAGTCAGGCGGCGCGGCGGTGGCCTGGCCACGGCACGGCACGCCGCCACTGAAAGATCCTAAAGGCCGGTCGCTGACCGGCCTTTGTCCATCTTTGCGCCGCCTTCAGGCGGTGTTCGCATAATCCCCCCCGTCATGACCTCTTCCTCCTCTTCCACCGCCGGGCTCGAGATCCGCCGCGGCTCGCGCTGGGTGCAGGAGAGCGTCGAGCTGCTGTCGTCGATGCGCTTCGCCATCGCGCTGCTCACGATCATCTGCATCGCCTCGGTGATCGGCACCGTCATCCAGCAGCACCAGCCGCCGGTCAACTATGTCAACCAGTTCGGGCCGTTCTGGGCCGAGGTCTTCGGCCGGCTGGGCCTGTACGCGGTCTACAGCGCGGGCTGGTTCCTGCTGATCCTGGCCTTCCTGGTGCTGTCGACCAGCCTGTGCATCGCGCGCAACACGCCCAAGATCCTGGCCGACCTGCGCGCGACCAAGGAGGGCATGCGCGAGAGCGCGCTGCAGGCCTTCCCGCACAAGGCGCGCGGCGAGCTGGCGCTGGGGCGCGAGGCGGCGCTGGCGCGGGTGCACGAGCTGCTGTCGGGCGCGGGCTGGAGCGGCAAGGCGCAGGTGCGCGAGGGCGGCGTGATGGTGGCCGCCCGCCAGGGCGCGACCAACAAGCTGGGCTACATCGCCGCGCACGGCGCGATCGTGCTGATCTGCATCGGCGGCCTGTTCGACGGCGACCTGATCGTGCGCGCGCAGATGGCGCTGCTGGGCAAGACGCCCTTCGAGGGCGGCGGCATGATCCGCGACGTGCCGGCCGAGCACCGCCTGTCGCCGTCCAACCCGACCTTCCGCGGCAACCTCTACGTGCCCGAGGGCGCCTCCGCCGGCACCGCGGTCATCAACCTGAGCCGCGGCATCGTGCTGCAGGACCTGCCCTTCAGCATCGAGCTGAAGAAGTTCGTGGTCGAGTACTACGACACCGGCATGCCCAAGCTCTTCGCCAGCGACATCGTGGTGCATGACGCCGACGGCACGAAGACCGAGGCCAAGATCAAGGTCAACGAGCCCTTCATCCACAAGGGCATCGCGATCTACCAGTCCAGCTTCGAGGACGGCGGCTCCCGGCTCACGCTGCTGGGGCGGCCGATGGGGCGCCCGGGCACGCCCTTCGAGATCAAGGGCGAGGTCGGCGGCGTGACCACGCTCACCCCCGGCGGCGACGCCCGGGCCGCGCTGCAGCTCGAATTCACGGGCCTGCGCGTCATCAACGTCGAGAACATGGCCTCCGAATCCGCCTCGGGCGCGGATGTGCGCAAGGTCGACCTGGTGGGCTCGCTCGGTCAGCACCTGGGCTCGGGCGCGCGGCCCTCGGGCGACAAGAAGCTGCGCAACGTCGGCCCCTCGGTGGTCTACAAGCTGCGCGATGCCGCCGGCCAGGCGCGCGAGTACAGCAACTACATGCTGCCGGTCGACATCGACGGCCAGC
>JAUPTP010000530.1 GCA_030918015.1 Pseudomonadota bacterium | reverse complement strand
CCGATGCAGCAGCTCTCCGAGGTGCTCGAGCACTACATGCGCCAGTCCGAGCAGCTCGAGACCCGCCTGATCCTGGCCGCCGACGACCAGGTCGCCGCCGGCCTGCTGATCCAGCGCCTGCCGCTGGAGGGCGTCGGCAACCTGGAGGTCCGCTCCGAGGACGAGGAGGCGCGGCTGCACGAGGGCTACAACCGCATCGCCCACCTGGCCTCGACGCTCAAGCGCGAGGAGCTGCTCACGCTCGACACCCCGACCCTCCTGCGCCGGCTGTTCTGGGAAGAGGACCTGCGCCTGTTCGAGCCGCAGACGCCCCGCTTCGGCTGCACCTGCTCGCGCGAGCGGGTCGCGCGCATGCTCGTCGGCCTGGGCCGCGAGGAGGTCGACTCGGTGATCGCCGAGCGCGGCGAGATCGAGGTGGGCTGCGACTTCTGCGGCGCGCAATACACCTTCGACGTGGTCGACGCCGGCGAGCTGTTCGCTCCGGCCATCAGCCACCCCGGCGGCAGCAACACGGTGCAGTGACCGCACCGGGGCGGCGGCATCACGTCGCCGCCGCCCGAGCCGCGAACGGTTTTCCGTCCCTCGCCGCCCCGGCCGGCCACCCTGCCGGCCCGCGCATGCCCGGCACGGAATCTGCGTGGGACCGGCACTCCGATTTCCGCTCCTGCCAAGGACTGCCATGACGACCTCCCTGACCACCCGACGTTTCCTGAAGACCGGCGCCGCCCTGGCCATCGCGCTCACGCTGGCCGCCTGCGGCAAGAAGGAGGAGGCCGCGCCGGCGGCGGCAGCCGCTTCGGCCGCGGATGCGCCGCCCGCGAAGGTCTACGTCGTCGGCACCGACGCCGCCTACGCGCCGTTCGAGTCGCAGAACGAGAAGGGCGAGATCGTCGGCTTCGACATCGACGTGGTCTCGGCCGTCGCGAAGAAGGCCGGCATCGAGGTGAAGTTCGTCAACACGCCCTGGGAGGGCATGTTCAACACCGTCGCCCAGGGCGACCGCGACCTGCTGGTGTCGGCGATCACCATCACCGACGAGCGCCGCCAGACGATGGACTTCTCGGCGCCCTACTTCGACGCGCAGCAGCTGATCGCGGTGAAGGACGACTCCAAGGTCGCCCGGTTCGAGGACCTGAAGAAGCTCAAGGTCGGCGTGCAGACCGGCACCACCGGCGACGAGGTGGTGACCAAGCTGATCGGCAAGGACAGCACCGCGATCAAGCGCTTCGAGTCGACCCCGCTGGCGCTGAAGGAGCTGGAGTCGGGCGGCGTCGACGCGGTCGTCGCCGACAACGGCGTGGTCATCCACTATGTGGCCAACAACGCGGGCGCCAAGTTCAAGACCGTCAGCGACACCTCCTTCACGCCCGAGCAGTACGGCATCGTCGTCAAGAAGGGCAACGCCGAGCTGCTGGAGAAGATCAACAAGGGCCTGGCCGACATCAAGGCCGACGGCACCTACGACAAGATCTACGCCAGCTGGTTCGGTGCCGCGCCGGCTGCTGCGGCCGCGTCGAAGTGATCCTGCGGCCCCGGTGACGGGGCCCAGACCTGCCACCAGGCCGCGAACTCGGCCGGCGGCATCGCGGGCGCGAACAGCCAGCCCTGGCCCTGGGCGCAGCCTTCCTGCTCGAGCAGCTCGCGCTGGGCCTCGCTCTCGATGCCCTCGGCCACCACCGTCAGGCCCAGGCCACGCGCCAGCGCGATGATGGTGGTGGCGATGCTCAGGTCGCGGCGGTCGCTCTGGATCGTGGCCACGAAGCTGCGGTCGATCTTCAGCGCGTCGACCGGCAGCCGCTTCAGATAGGACAGGCTCGAGTAGCCGGTGCCGAAGTCGTCGATCGACAGCCGCACGCCGGCCTGGCGCAGCGCTGCCAGACGCTGCTCGGGCGCGCCGCCCGTGGTCATCAGCATCGACTCGGTGATCTCGAGCTCGAGCACGCCCGGCGGCAGCCCGTGGTGCTCGCGCAGCTGCCGCAGGCGCTGCGGCAGCGCCGGCTCGGCGAAATGCCGGGCGCCCAGGTTGACCGCCACCGACAGCCAGCCCCGGCCCTGCCGGTGCCAGCTCGCCACCTGCGCCGCGACCTGCTCGAGCATGTGCTCGCCGATCGGGACGATCAGGTCGGCCTTCTCGGCCAGGGCGATGAACTGGGCCGGCAGCACCCAGCCCTGATCCGGATGCCGCCACCGCACCAGCGCCTCGGCGCCGACCAGCCGGCGGCTGCGCAGGTCGATCTTGGGCTGGTACCAGGCCTGCAGCTCGCCGGCCGGCACCGCGCGACGCAGCGACGACATCAGCAGCAGCCGCTCGAGCGAGGCCCGGTGGCGCTGCGGGTCGTAGCGGCACAGCGTGTTGCGCCCCTGGCTCTTGGCCCCACGCAGCGCGCTCTCGGCATGGCGCAGCAGCAGGTCGGCATCATCGCCATCCTGCGGGAACTGCCCCAGGCCGATCGACACGGTGACCGCCACCTCATGCGACTGCAGCACGATCGGCTCGGCCAGGGCCGCCAGCCAGGCACGCGCCTCGTCCTGCATCGGCGCCGCCTGCTCATCGGGGCGCAGAACGACGAACTCGTCGCTGCCCAGCCGCCCGACGAAGCCCGCGGC
>JAUPTP010000529.1 GCA_030918015.1 Pseudomonadota bacterium | reverse complement strand
CCCCGGCGGCCACCAGCGCGGCCAGCCAGGACAGCGCCGTCAGGTCATGGCGATAGCCCAGCGACAGCGGCGGATCGAAGGCCAGCATGCCCACGAAATGCATGGACCAGACGCCCGTCGCCATGGCGAGCGAGCCCCCCAGCCACCAGACCTGGGCCACCGCCCCGTCCAGATCGCGCATCCGGCGCGCCAGCTCGAGCGAGACATACGAGGCGAAAGCGGCCACCAGCACCGACAGGAGCACGGTGCCCGGGTGCCAGCTGGCATCGAGGTAGGAGACAGCATTCATCGTCTCCTGTTGTCGGCCGCCCGGGCCCCGGATTGAATCGGGTCGGCCCGCAGGCCCTGGCCGATCGGCGCCTCAGCGCGAGGCCATCGCCTCGCCCAGACGGATGGCGCGGGCCGGCTGCCAGCCCGGTGAGAAACGCAGCGGCGCCTGGCCGGCGCGGGCTTTGGGGAACAGCATCACGACGGTCGAGCCCAGCAGGAAGCGGCCCATCTCCTCGCCTTGCTTGAGCCGGACCGGCGCCTGCTGCGGCGTGTCGTAGTGCCAGTCGCGCAGCCAGCCCTTGCGCGGCGGGTTGACCACGCCGTGCCAGACGGTGGCCATGCTGCCGACGATGGTGGCGCCCACCAGCACCATCACGAACGAACCCAGCTCGTCGCCGCGGTCGAAGACGCACACCACCCGCTCGTTGCGGGCGAACAGGCCGGGGACGCCGCGCGCGGTCGTCGGATTGACCGAGAACAGCTCGCCCGGCACATGGATCATGCGCATCAGCTGCCCGTCGCACGGCATGTGGATGCGGTGGTAGTCGCGCGGGCTGAGGTACAGCGTCGCGAACAGGCCGTCGTCGAACTGCGCCGCCAGGTGCGAGTCGCCGCCGACCAGCGCACGGGTCGAGTAGCGGTGCCCCTTGGCCTGGAAGACCTGGTCGCGCTCGATCGCGCCGAACTGGCTGATCGCGCCGTCGACCGGGCAGATCAGCTCGGCCGCGTCCAGCGGGCGCGCGCCCGGCTTGAGCGCGCGGGTGAAGAAGTCGTTGAACGTGGCGTAGGCGGCCGGATCCGGATTCAGCGCCTCGGCCATGTCGACGCCGTAGCGGCGGATGAACCAGCGGATCACCGCGGTGGTGCGCGCACCGGCGGCCCGGTTCGCCTGCCGGCCGGCCAGCTCGGTCAGCGCCTGCTTGGGCAGGAGGTACTGGGGCAGGACGGCAAGGCGATCGTTCATGGCGGACGCGGGACGGGAAGTCGGGAAGCGGAAAGGGGCATTCTAGCGAGCCCCCCGACCGCGCCCTGCGTCAGTCCACCAGCGCCAGCCCCGGCGGCAGCGACTCGCCGAAGAGCGCCTGCTCGTCGGCGGCGTCGAGTTGCGCCACCTCGCTCACCATGCGGTACCAGCTCGGCGCCGCGCCCGAGGTGGCCAGGCGCTCGAGCACCTGCGCCCGCCGGTCTGGATCGAGGTCGCGCACCCGGTCGCCGGTCAGGCGCGCGAGCTGCGCCGCCGCGAACGCGGCCATGCGCCGGCGGCGCCAGTCCAGCGCCAGCAGCACGTCGATCCAGCGCGCCGCCACCTCGGCCGGCACCACGCCGTGCACGCTGCCGTGGAAGGGCTGGCGCGCGCCCAGCCGCCCCAGCGCCCACAGCCGCAGCTCGTCGCGCTCGGGCGAAGCATTCGCCACCTTCTCGCCCTGCAGCGGCGCCAGCAGCCAGTTGCCGACCTCCGCCTTGTGCTCGGGCGGAATGCGCTCCAGCGCCGCGCCCAGGCGCACCATGTCGTCGTGCCCGCCCTTGACCAGGCCGGGCGGCCTGGGCGGCAAGGGCGCGCCGGGGTGCTCGGCCGCCTGCAGGTTGTAGCCGAAGTCGTCGAGCAGGCGCAGCTGCGCCGCCTCGTCCAGGCCGCCGGCGACCCGGCGCCACAGCGTCCACCACTGGATCGCCACCTGCGCGTCGCTGCGGTGCTCGACGCCTGCCTCGAAGATCGTCCAGAGCTGGCCCAGGCGCCAGCCGTCGAGCGGGTCGCCGAAGCCGGGACGCAGGCACCAGCCGGCCAGGTTCAGCCAGACCCGCTCATGGTCGGCCGAGCGGCGCCGCCCCTTGGCACGCTGCCACAGCACGTCGAAGAGCCGCCGCGCCAGCGGCCGCGCCCAGCCCTCGCGCGAGCCCAGCAGCGTCTCCAGCAGCTGGCGCAGCTGCTTGATCTCCTTCGGCGCCGGGCGGTCGCCGCCGGAACGCGCGCCGAACAGCCGCTCGATCGCCGCGATCGCCTCGGGCAGACGCGGCGCGATCTGCGCGTCCTGAAGCGCCTGTGCCGGCTGCACCGCGTCGGCCGGGCCGCTGGCGCGCAGCTGGAAATCCAGCGCCCAGCGCCGGCGCGCGTCGTCGACCGCCACCGCCTGCAGCGCCAGCACGCCGATCTCGCTGAGCTGTGCCTCCAGCCGCACGGTGACCGAGGCGCCGCGCGGGCCGATGCCGTCGCCGGCCTCGATCACGGTGGCCACCGGCGGCAGCGGGTTGAGCGCCTCGTCGCCCGCCTCGCCCAGGTCGAGCAGCGCGCCGGGCTCGGGCGGCGGGCCCGCCTCGCCGCGCAGCGAGGCCAGCTCGAAGCG
>JAUPTP010000032.1 GCA_030918015.1 Pseudomonadota bacterium | reverse complement strand
CGCCTGGCGGGTGTCGTTGAAGGCCTTGCCGCTGGTGATGATGCCGAAACGGTCGCCCTTGCCCCCGTTTTCGCCCTCAATCACGTTGTAGTTGAGCCGGTTGGCGCGGATGTAGGCCAGCGCGGCATACCACTTGTGGTCCATCAGCCGCGCTTCCTGCTCCAGCGGCGCATCCGGCCAGCGGATGTGCAGGCCGCCGGGCGGCATCTGGAAGTCCTCGGGCAGCACGATGTCCACCCGGTCCGGATCGACGCTGACCGAGGTGGATGATTCCACCACCTCCTGGATCGTCTTCATGCCGGACCAGACGCCGGCATAGCGGCTCAGCGCGATCGCATGCAGGCCGTGGTCGAGGATCTCCTGCACCGTGCTGGGGAAGAACACCGGCATGCCGCAGGCCTTGAACACATGGTCGCTCTGGTGCGCGGCGGTGCTGCTCTTGGCGATGTGGTCGTCGCCGGCGACGGCCAGCACGCCGCCCAGGCGCGCGGTGCCGGCCATGTTGGCGTGCTTGAAGACATCGATGCAGCGGTCCACCCCCGGCCCCTTGCCGTACCAGAGGCCGAAGACGCCGTCGTGCTTTTTCGTCTGCGGGAACAGGTCGAGCTGCTGCGTGCCCCAGACGGCGGTGGCGGCCAGCTCCTCGTTGACGCCGGGCTGGAAGACGATCCGGTGCTCGGCCAGATGCTTCTTCGCGGCCCACAGCGACTGGTCGTAGGTGCCCAGCGGGCTGCCGCGGTAGCCGCTGATGAAGCCGGCGGTGTCCAGGCCGGCGGCGCGGTCGCGCTGGCGCTGCAGCATCGGCAGCCGCACCAGCGCCTGCACGCCGCTCATGAAGGCGCGGCCGTGGTCCAGCGTGTACTTGTCGTCGAGCGACGCGTGCTCGAGAGATCGGCGCACAGCGTCAGGCAGCGGGGCGTTCATCGTGCGGACTCCATCTCGTGAATGGCGACGCGGAGGGCGTTCTGGCGGCGGGTCGCCGCCGGACCAGTCTAGGCGCGCCGTGCCGAGAGGTGTTTTCTTTTCACGGCTCCGGATCGGCTAGTCTGGGCAATCTTCATTCTTGGATGGGGCCATGAACGAAAGAGATGTTCAGGAAAACGCGTTTTCAGGGAAAACCCGCGCTCCCGAGGCCGGCGCGCTGGACCGCTACGACATCGCCATCCTGGGCGCGCTGCAGCGCGACGGCCGGCTGTCGAACGCCGAGCTGGCCACCCGCATCGGCCTGTCGGCGGCGCCCACCTGGCGGCGGGTGAAGCGGCTCGAGGAGGAGGGCTACATCACCGGCTACCGTGCGGAAATCGACAGGAGGCGAATCGGATTGGGCGTCTTTGCATTCGTTCGCATCGACGCAGAACGAAACAACGCAGCAGCAACACAGGCACTCGAGGATGGCATCCGCGCCCTGCCCGAGGTGGTGGCCTGCCACTACATCAGCGGCACCGGCACGTTCGAGCTGCAGGTGGTCACCACCGATCTGGATGCGTATTCGCGATGGGCCCGGGACACACTCTTCAAGCTGCCGAACGTGAAGGACATGCACACGAGCTTCTCGCTCGGGGAGGTGAAGTCGGCGGGGTCGGTCTGGCCGCTCACGCACTTGGGTGGCCGGACCTGAGGGATGGGCAGGCGCGCGAGAATCGTTCAATATGCACGCTGGTAACACAATGTTTCCAGATTTTCGTGAATTCATTCTCGACTCGTGCCGTCGGGCTGCTGCTCGGCGCGCCCGGCCCGCAGCGCTGGCGCATCACCCAGAGCCTGATCGGCCTGGGCGGCTATCTGGCGCTGGCGCTGCTGCTGTGGCTGGGCAGCGCCGGTGAGGGCGCGCTGCTCGAGCGGGCCCGCGTGCTGCCGCCGGTGCTGGCGATGTGCACGGCCGGTCTGAGCGGCTATCTGCTGATGCGCTGCCGGCTGAATCGCCGCCTGGCCGCGTGCTGCGGCTGCGAGCCGTCGCTGACGCTGGTGCAGTCGCTGATCGGCGTGGCGCTGGTGCTGTGGGTCTACACGGTGACCGGCCCGGCCCGCGGCGCGGTGCTGGCGCTGCTCGTGGTGGTGGTGATGTTCTCGATGTTCGCGCTCGGGCGCCGGGAGGCGGTGCTGCTGGCGTCGCTGGCGCTGGCGATGCTGGCGGCGGTGATGGGCGTGATGACGCGGGCGCAGCCTGCGCGCTTCCCGTCCGCGCTCGAGGTGCTGCACCTGGGCGTGACCGCGCTGGTGCTGGCGTGCGTGACGATGCTGTCGATCCGGCTGGTGCATCTGCGCCAGCGCCTGCGCGACCAGCGCACCGCGCTGTCGCGTGCGCTGGAGCGGCTCAGCGAGCTGGCCACCCGGGACGAGCTCACCGGCCTGCCCAACCGCCGCGCGATGGGCGAGATGCTGCTCGTCGAGACGGCCCGGCATGCGCGGCTGGGCGCGCCGCTGTCGCTGGCGCTGATCGACATCGATCATTTCAAGGCGATCAACGACCACCACGGGCATGCGGTCGGGGATGCGGTCCTGCGCGGCTTCGCGCAGCGCATGGAGGCCGAGCTGCGCGGCGCCGACGTGCTGGCGCGCTGGGGCGGCGAGGAATTCCTGCTGCTGCTGCCGGGGACCGATGCGCAGCAGGCGCTGCAGGCGGTCGAGCGTCTGCGCGAGGGGCTGCGCCGGCAGCCCTTCGATGCGGTCGCGCCGGGGTTGAGGGTGACGTTCTCGGCCGGGGTCGGCGGCTGCCTGGGGCAGGGCGACATCGACAGCGCGCTCGAGCGCGCCGACCGGGCGCTGTACCGGGCCAAGGCCGCCGGGCGCGATCGCATCGAGCCGGCCTGAGGCTCGGGCACCCCGAGCGGCCGGGCGCCGCGCATGTTCAGTTCGGGCGGGGGCGGGTCGATAGCGCTGGGATGCCTTCGCCGTTTCTGTCGCCGTCCGGCTCCCGCCGCTGCCTGATGCCCGTGGCCCAGCTCGCCACGCTCCTGGTGCTGGGGCCGGCGGGGCGACAGCGGGTGCGCACCTCCCAGACCCTGCTGTCGCTGGCGGTCTTCCTGGTGTTCGCGCTGATCCTGCAGGCGGCCGTGCTGTTCGAGCTGGCCCAGACCGAGGCGGCGCGGGTGCTGACGACCGTCAGCCTCTCGTCCGCCGGCGGCTTCTACCTGCTGATCCGCAGCGGCCTGAACGAGGCGCTGCATCCGCCCGAGCCGTCGCTGACGCTGGCGCAGATGGTCTGCGCGATCACCGAGGTGTGCTGGGCCTACGCGGTGCTGGGGGCGGCCCGCGGCGTGGTGATCGTCATGCTGATGGTGGTGCTGACCTTCGGCATGTTCGTGCTGCGCGCCGGGCAGGCCCGTGCGATGGCGCTGCTGGCGGGCCTGCTGCTGGCGGTGGTGATGGTGGCGTGCAACCGGGCTGATCCGCAGCGCCATCCCGCCGAGGTCGAGATCGTGCACGCCGGCATCGCGACGCTGGCGCTGGGGGCGGTGTCGATCCTGATGGTGCGCTTCGGCCGGCTGCGTCAGCGTCTGTCGGACCAGCGCGAGGAGCTGCGCCAGGCGCTGGCGAAGATCCACGAGATGGCCACCCGCGACGAGCTGACCGGCCTGCCCAACCGGCGCACGCTGCGCGACCAGCTCGACCAGGGCAGCCAGGGCGGGCAGCCGCTGTCGCTGGTGCTGATCGACATCGACCATTTCAAGCGCATCAACGACGAGCACGGGCACCCGGTCGGCGACCGGGCGCTGTGCCACTTCGCCCGGCTGGCCGAGGAGGAGCTGCGCGGCAGCACCGATGTCGTGGGCCGCTGGGGGGGCGAGGAGTTCCTGCTGCTGCTGCCCGAGACGGCCGCGGTGCCGGCGCGGGCCTGCGTCGACCGGCTGCGCCAGCGCCTGCGCTGCCATCCTCTGCCCGGCGTGCAGCCGCCGCTGGTGCTGAGCTTCTCGGCCGGGATCACGCAGTGCGCCTCGCCCGAGGATGTCGAGGCGGCGATCGAGCGGGCCGATCAGGCGATGTACCGCGCCAAGGAGGCCGGGCGCGCCCGCACCGAGCTGGGCTGAGCGCGCACGGCCGGGCTCACCGCGGCCACAGCGCCCACATGCGCAGCGGCTGCTTGGTGCGGCCGGCGCGGTCCTCGGCACCGTCGCCCCAGCCCCAGAAGTAGTCGGCGCGCACCGCGCCGGTGATCGCGCTGCCGGTGTCCTGGGCCACGACCAGGCGCTGCAGCGCCCGCGCGGGCGCTGGCGTGGCGCTCCAGCCCTGCGGCTCGGTGCTGGCCAGCCAGACCGGCGTGCCATACGGGACGCTGTCCTTGTCGACCGCGATCGAGCGGCCGGGCGTGAGCGGCACGCCCTGCGCGCCCACCGCGCCGATCGACGGATCGGGCAGCGGCTCTTCCCGGAAGAAGACATAGCGCGGGTTGACCGCCAGCATCTCCTTGACCCGCTGCGGGTTCTGGCGCGTCCACTGCCGGATCGCCGGCCAGCTGGCCTGCTCGAGCGTGAAGGCGCCTTGCTCCACCAGCCAGCGGCCGACCGACTGGTAGGGCTGGTCGTTGTGGCCGGCGAAGGCCAGGCGCACCGTGCTGCGCCGGCCGGTGCCCGGCTCGGTGAAGGTCAGCCGGCCCGAGCCCTGGATCTGCACCAGCAGCAGGTCCATCGGGTCGGCCAGCCAGGCGATCTCGCGGCCCTTGAGCGCGGCCTGGGCGGCCGGCAGCGTGTCGATCTCGCCGCGGGTGTACCAGGGCTTGCGCGTGCCCAGGTCGGCGGGCGGCGCATGCAGCGGCACGGTGTGACGGGCGGTGCGCACCCGGCTGGCCTCGAGCAGCGGCTCGAAGTAGCCGGTCAGCAGGCCGTCGGTGCGCCCTTCCGCGCTCTCGATGCGCCAGGGCTGCAGGCGCTGCTGCAGCAGCTGGCGCACCTGCGCCTCGTCCGGCGAGGCCCCGAGCCGGCGCATCTCGCGGCAGGTGACGTTCCAGGCCGAGGCCACGGCCAGCGGATGCAGGCCGACCGTGCCGGTGGCCACGGCCGCCGCCGCCAGGCCGCGGCCGCTGGTGTTGCCGCTGTTGGCCGCCGTCAGGGCCTTGTCGCAGCTGCGCATCAGCGCCGGCCAGACCTGGGTGAGCGCGTCCTGCTCCCAGCCGGGCAGGTCGCGCCATTCGGCGCGCACCCAGCGCCCGCGCGGCGTGGCGCGCACCTCCGCGTCGGTGGCCGTCGGCGGCGGGGTCTGCACCGACGGCGGGATCTCCAGCGGCGGCAGTTCGGCCGGCGCGCGGGGCGGGGTGCTGCCGCAGCCCGCCAGCGTGCCTAGAATCAGGGCGATCAGTGCGGCGCCCGGACGGGATACCGCGACGGGCCCGCCGGCACGGCGGAGACGGAAAGGCAAGGACGACATGACGCTGCTGATTCTCGAGGCCCTGGGGGCCGGGCTGCTGCTGGTCGGCATCGTCTGGTGGACGATGTTCTCCGGCCGCCGCGGTGGCGAGCGCCGCCGCGACGGCGAGGGATCCGGAGACTGACGCCCCCGGACCCGACCGTGGCCGCGAACTGTAGCGCGCCGGCCCGGATCCGGTGAGCGGAAAACGCGCCGGATCCTGGGGGCGGCGGGGTCCTCAGTGACGGCCCGGCCGGGCGGACGAGGCCTGCTCGACCTGCGCGGTCGGCCACAGGAAGCTCGCCGGGGCCAGCGCCAGCCGGCGGCGCAGCGCGGCGTAGAGCAGGCTGCGGTCGCGCACCTTCAGCCCGCGCGAGCGCAGCGCCAGCCGGAACGCCAGCAGGAAGCTCACCAGCACGTTGAGCATGCCGGTCAGCGGGATGGCCGCCACGCACCACCAGAAGTCCGGGTCCTGCAGCGCGTTCCAGCCCAGCGTGCCCAGCGCCGCGCCGATCTGCCCGGCCGACAGCGTGACATGGCGCACCTCGACCGGCAGCGCGAAGAAGGCCGCCAGCGCCGGCACGATGCCCAGCATCAGGCCCAGCGAGACGTTCGCCGCCAGCCCCGAGATGTTGGCGCGCCACCAGCGCGACCAGCGCTGCGCCCGCGAGCTGCCCAGCCAGCGCACGAAGGCCGGATTCCAGGCGATCGCGCTGTCGAGCCGGTGGAAGACGAAGGCGTTCTCGACCCAGCCCGCGATCAGGCTGGAGGCGAACAGCAGCACGCCGGTGAAGGCGGCAAAGCCCAGCGTCGGCCCCAGCAGCGTCAGGTTGTGCAGCGCGTAGTGGGCGGTCTTCTCCGAGATCAGCGGCGAGCCCTGCAGCTGCCAGGCCAGGGCCTGCAGCATCAGCACCACGGGCGCCACCGTCATCACGTTGCCGATGATGCCGGCGATCTGCGAGCGCAGCAGATGCGCCACCTCGTCGACGAAGTCCTCGATCGCCGCGTCGCTGCTGCCGATGTGCTCGAGCTTGGCGGCCATCGCCGGGGCGGTCATCGCCGGCTGCTTGGTCGCCACCGTCCAGTGCAGCAGCTGCACCAGCACGAAGCTGGACGCGTAGTTGATGCCCGCCCAGAAGCCGCCCCAGAAGGCCGACAGGCCCAGCGCGCCGATGGCGAACTTCATCAGCGTGGTGCCGGCGATCACCAGGCCGCCGCCGCAGGCGCGGCGCAGCATGTCCCGCCACTCGGCGCGGTTGCGGGTGATGTAGTGCTCGCCGGTGGCGGCGCTGCGCTCGGCCACCTTGCGCGCCAGCATCGAGTAGTGGTGCGAGAACAGCGCGCCCAGGCTGCGCCGGGTCTGCACGCCGCGCGCCAGCTCGGCCAGCAGCCACTGCCAGTCGCGCGCCGGCGCGGTCGAGGCCAGGCAGTTGAGCAGCGTCTCGATGCGCTCGCAGCGCTCGAGCATCTGCTCGATCTGGAAGACGATGTCGACCGAGACGCCGTGCTCCTCGAGGTGGTCGCGCACGCTGTCGATCGCGCGCTGGCAGGTCGTCAGCAGCGCGCGCAGGTAGAGGATCTGCTGGCGGCGGGCCACCGCATCGCCGGCCGCATCCGCCTCGCCGAGCTGCACGGCGCAGCGGGTGAGTTGGAAGAAGGGCCGATCCGCCATCAGCGAGGGCTCGAGCCGCGGCCGGATCGAGGCCGACAGGCCCACGGCCCGGACCTGGCTGGCGAGCATCTGGATCGAGTCGATGACCGCGCGGTGCCAGTACTGCTGCTGCGTCTCGTCGACCAGCAGCGCGCCCAGGCGGTGCAGGGTCGGCTCGTCCAGGCTCTCGAGCCAGTGGGCGTCGCCCTCGTCCGACAGCACCATCTGGAAGAGCTGGCCGAGGTCGCCGGTGTCGGGCGTGGCCGGCAGCAGCCGGGCGCGCAGCCGCTCGGAGAGCTCGCTGCCGAAGCCCGAGCGCGGCGAGAAGCCGAAGTCGGCCAGCAGCGTGGCGGCGTCGAGCGTGCCGAAGATCGACTGCAGCAGCGCGCGCACCTGGCGGGCATGTTCGGGATGGCGCTCGAGCACGTCGAGCATCAGGCGCAGCCGGCGCACCGCCACCGGCGTGGTGCCCGACTCGCTGCCGGGCAGGTTCTTGTCCTGGCGGCCGATCGGCCGGCGCAGCCATTCGACCAGACGGATCAGCCAGAGGTGACGCTCCGGGCGCGGCGCGCGGGCGTCGGCGGCATTGAGCAGCGAGCTCAGGTCCCAGCGGGCGTCCCGGCCGAGGTTCAGGCCGCCCCGGATCGACTCGACGAGCCCCCTCAATGCAGTGCGCGAGCCTGCGACAGCTCGAATTCGGGGATGTCGGCCTCGAAGAGGCGGACGTCCTCGGTCATGCAGAAGTAGGTGCCCTTCATGCGGCCGCGCGGCGTGGCCAGCCGCGTCCAGCTGGTGTACTCGAAGCGCTCGCCGGGCTTGAGCATCGGCTGGTGGCCGACGACGCCCAGGCCGCGGACCTCCTCGACATGACCGGCGCCATCGACGATGACCCAGTGCCGGCCGATCAGCTGGCCTGCGACATCACCGGTGTTGACGACCGTGACGGTGTAGGAAAAGGCGTAGACGCCCTGGCTGACATCGGACTGCTCCGCCAGGAAGGCGGGCGTGACCGTGCAGGTGAACTGGGGATGGGTCATGCGGTGCATGATAGGGTGAGCGGGCGAAGTCCGTGTACCGGACGGGATCTTGGCGTGCGGGCCTGGCGGGTTCGCGCGTGTTCGCCCACCCCGGAAAAGGAGCCTCTGATGTCCACTGAAATCACCCTGAAGATCGACGGCATGAGCTGCGGCGGCTGCGTGCGCAGCGTGAGCGGCGTGCTGTCGGCGCTGCCCGGCGTCGATCGCGCCGAGGTCTCGCTCGAGCGCGGCGAGGCGCGCGTGAGCTTCGATGCCGCGCAGGTGACGCCCGATCAGCTGCTGGCGGCGGTGGACGACGCAGGATTCGAGGCGCATCGCCTGGCCTGAGCCGGGTCCGAGATCGTCCCGCCGGTGCGGGGGAGCCGGGCTCCGGGCTGCATGCTAGGATTTCCAGAATGAGCACGGCACCCGATCGACTGGCCATCGTCACTGGCGGGCATGCCCGTGTGGGAGAGGCCATTTCACGCCTCCTGGCCGCACGCGGATGGAGCGTCCTGATTCATGCGCGGCAGGGCGCCGCGCGGGCCCATGCGCTGTCGCAGGAACTGCACGGGCCGGACTCGCCCGGCATCTGGGTGGCGGATCTGGCCGAGCCGGATGCGGCCCTGGCGTCCTTCGCCGAGCTGCTGGCGAGTCCGCGTCTGTCGGGCGCGGCGCGGCCGCGCCAGATCGCGCTGGTCCACAACGCCAGCATCTTCGAGAACGATGACCGCGACAGCGTGACCAGCGAGCGCTGGCGGGCGCACCACGCGCTGCACTACGAGACGCCGGTGCGGCTGATGCTGGCCCTGGCCCGAGCCTGTCCCGAGGGCCAGGCCGTCGTGCTGCTCGACCAGAACGTCGAGAACCTGCACGACCAGTTCCTGAGCTATTGCCTGTCCAAGGGGGCGATGCATGCCGCCCTGAAGCGGCTGGCGCTGTCCCTGGCGCCGTTCCGGGTCAATGCGGTCGCGCCCGGCCCCACCCTGGTGCCGGCCACGGCGGATGTGGCGGCCTTCGAGGCGGCCGCGCAGGCCACGCCCCTGGGCGGCGCGGTCGATCCGCGCGAGGTGGCCGACGCGGTGGCCTGGCTGCTGGAGGCGCACCGGGTGACCGCGCAGACGATCTTCGTCGACGCCGGCCAGCACCTGCGCCAGTGGCGCGAGCCCGCGGCCTGAAGCCAGACGCTGAAGCCAGGCGCTGAAACCGCCTTGTTACCGGCCCCTAGAATCCGGGCCCATGAGCTCCTCCACCCCCACCTACCGCATCGCCCCGTCGATCCTGTCGGCCGACTTCGCCCGCCTGGGCGAGGAAGTGAAGAACGTGCTGGCCGCCGGCGCCGACTGGATCCACTTCGACGTGATGGACAACCATTACGTGCCCAACCTGACCTTCGGCCCGATGGTCTGCCAGGCGCTGAAGAAGCACGCCGTGAAACCGGATGGAACGCCGGCGCCGATCGACGTGCATCTGATGGTGCAGCCGGTCGACGCGCTGGCCCAGGCCTTCTGCAAGGCCGGCGCCGACATCGTCACCTTCCACCCGGACGCCTCCACCCATGTCGACCGCACGCTGCAGCTGATCAAGGCCGAGGGTTGCCAGGCCGGTCTGGTCTTCAATCCGCACATGCCGGTCGATGTGCTGGAGTGGGTGATCGACAAGGTCGACGTGGTGCTGCTGATGAGCGTCAACCCCGGCTTCGGCGGCCAGAGCTTCATCGACAGCACGCTGAAGAAGGCCGAGAAGGTGCGCCGCATCATCGACGCCTCGGGCCGCGACATCCGCCTGGAGATCGACGGCGGCGTCAAGACCGACAACATCCGCCGCATCGCGGACGCCGGCGCCGACACCTTCGTGGCCGGCAGCGCGATCTTCAACACGCCCGACTACAAGGCGGTCATCGACGCGATGCGCGCCGAGCTGGCGCGCGGCGCATGAGGTGATTCCGAGAGACTGATCGCATGGGAGCGGCCTTGACGGCAACGGATCAAGCGACGACCTGGACCCGCGAGGCCGTGCTGGCCCTCGCGCCCGACGAGGCCTCCGCCAAGGCGGCGCGCGGGCTGATCTCCCCGGCGAAGTGGCCGCTGCTCGGCCATGATGCGCAGGCCGCCTGGGGCGAATGCCAGGGCAGCGGCTCGAAGCCCTATCAGACCCAGGTCGACCTGGGCGGCCCGGTCTTCAAGTGCAGTTGCCCGAGCCGCAAGTTCCCGTGCAAGCACGGACTGGCGCTGCTGCTGATGCGCGCGCAGGAGCCGCAGCGCTTCAGCACCCCCGACGCGCCGCCTGCGTGGGTCAGCGCCTGGCTGGACGGCCGGCGCGAGCGCGCCGAGAAGCAGGCGCAGAAGGACGTCCAGAAGCAGGAGCAGCGCCAGGCCGCCGCGGCCGCCGGCGAGGACGCCGCGCCGCCGGCCGCAAGCCCCGACGCCACCGCCCGGCAGGCGAAACGCTGGCAGCGCATCGAGGCCGGCCTGCAGGAGCTGTCGCGCTGGCTGGCCGAGCGGGTGAGCCAGGGCCTGGCGACACCGCCGGCCGGCGGCGCGGCCGAATGGCGCGCGATGGGGGCGCGGCTGGTCGATGCGCAGGCCGGCGCGCTGGCCGGCTGGCTGCAGG
>JAUPTP010000528.1 GCA_030918015.1 Pseudomonadota bacterium | reverse complement strand
TGTCTTGGCGGATGTGGCGCAGGAAATAGCTCAGGTAGAAGCCCCCCATGCCCAGCGTGAGCGCGATGACCAGCGCGCTGAGCAGGCCGTAGTCGGTGGAGAAGAAGTCGGTCAGGGCATGCATGGTGTCGTCCCCTTGGTGGGCGACCCGCTCTGTCGGCGGGCCGTGATTGAACAGGCCCCCATCTCACCGCGCCACACCGCGGACGTCCTTGCGTCAGGTCAACCGGCCGGGGTATGCGGCCACACCCCGAAAAAAAAGACCTCCCGACTTGATCCAAGCCAGGAGGCCAATGCTCTGATGCGCCGACCACGAGGGCGATGAAACCTTCGCTCGACAGGCCGAGACTAACGCCATCGGCCCGCGCCGGCACTAGGGAATGCGTTGATCAAGCCCGCGGCGGGCGCATGCGCGCCGGAATGCCCAGCGCGGTGTGCCCCGCCGGTACGTCATGCAGCACCACCGCGTTGGCGCCGACGCGCGCGCGGTCGCCCACCGCCACCGCGCCGATGATCTTGGCTCCGGAGCCGACGAAGATGTCCTCGCCGAGCTTCGGGAAGCCGCCCCGGTTCTCGCCGATGACCACGCCGCTCTCCAGCCAGACGTTGCGGCCGCCCCGCACGCTGGAGTTGATCACCACGCCGACCGGGTGGATCAGCACGAAGCCGGGCCCGAACTGCGCCTTCACGCCGATGACGCAGCCGTTGAGCCACTTGTTGAGGAGGTGCGGGATCAGCGCCAGCGGCGCCAGACCCAGCCGGGACAGCCAGGCCTGCAGCCGGTACAGCGCATTGGCCAGCGTGCCGTCGGCCAGCACCACCTTGATCAGCGAGGCAGGCGGCCCGCCATCGCCATAGAGCGCCTGCTTGGCGCGCAGGTCGGACAGCAGCAACTTCATGTCCGGCCTCGTCCTCAGCGGCCCTTGACCCGCTCGCGGAAATCGACGAGCTGCAGGATGTTGTTGCGCCACTGGCGCTCGCGGGCGATGTAGGCGCGCGCGGCCTGGCCGACGCGGCGCAGATTGTCGCTGTCCTGGCTGCGGCGCAGCACCATCTGCACCGCGCTCTCCAGGTCGCCGGCCTTGAACATCCAGCCGGTCTCGTCTTCCTCGAGCACCTCGCGGATCGGCACGAAGTCGGGCGCCACCGGCGGAATGCCGCAGGCCATGAACTCGAACAGCTTGACCGGCGAGGTGTAGTCGCCCGCGCTGGGCAGCACCGCCATGTCCATCGCCGCCAGCAGGCCCGGCACCTCGTCGTGCGAGACGCGGCCCGTCATCACCACCTGGTCCTGCAGGCCGTTCTGCTTCACGAACTCCTGCACCGTGGGGAAGGTGGCGCCGTCGCCCACCAGCAGCAGCTTGAGCTGCGGGTTGGCCTTGAGCCGGTCGGCGATTTTGTAGACGAACTGGTCGATCGCGTGCCACGGCACGAAGGCGCCCAGGTAGCCGCAGACCACGCTGCCTTCCAGCTTCCACTTGGCCCGCGCGGCGGCGCGCTGCTCGGGCGTGGGGCTGAACTTGTCGATGTTGGCCGCGTTGTGCGAGACGATGGTCGGCGCGATCTTGCCGCCATGCGCCTTCGACACATGGTCGCGGAAGGCGCCCGAGACGAAGACCAGGCCGTTGGCGTTGCGGAACACCCAGCGCTCGATCAGGGTGGCCAGACGCTGGAAGAACAGCGGCCGCACCCGGTAGACGGTGGTGGAGTCGTTGATCTCCAGGATCACCGGGATCTTGCGCGCCCGCGCGATCATCACCGCCACGAACATGTAGAGCGAGTAGCGCTCGTAGATCAGGTCGACGTCCTTGTGCGCGTTCAGGGACTGGCGGATGCGCCAGCCGGCCACCGCGTTGTAGCCCAGCTCGGCCAGCTCGAACAGCGGCTCGGGCAGGCTGGTGACCCACTTCATCCACGGCCGGGCCTGCTTGGTCGGGCTCAGCGCCTTCGGGCTGGCGTAAGGATCGGCGCCGGGCAGCGAGATGATGTCGACCGTCACGCCCTCGGCGCGCAGCGCGTCGGTGATGCCACGGATATGCACCCCCTCGACCGCCTTGCCCTGGGTGCGGTGGTGATAGAGGACGCGGCGCAGGGGCGGCTGGACAGCAGGCTTGTTCATGCGGGAATCGTCAATCGTGGAAATCGTGGAAATACGAGGCAAACGCGGGCGTGATCTTAAGCTCCACCATCGACACTGCCATTTCGCGCTCCGATGTTTCGGCAACACAGCATGGTACGCATTAATTTCATATCGGGAGCAGCCCGGTACCGTGGCTGAGGGACACGGCACCCCCTTGACGTCCGGTCCGCATTAGCATGCGGACTTTTGCACGAATGGCCTGAGGCTCATGAGTTTCGCGATCTTCCTGATCTATGTGTTCCTGAGCTTCTTCCGGCCGATCGAGCTGTTCGCGCCGGAGCTGGCGCCCTACCGGCCGATGCTGGTGCTCTGGACGCTGGGCTTCGTCCTGGCGGGCGTCAAGGCGATGATGACCAAGGAGGTGGCCGCGCGCGGCACCGACTTCAAGCTGCTGTTCGGCTTCATGGCGATGCTGGGTCTGTCGCTGGTGCTCACAGGCTGGGCCGGCGGAGCCATCGACGCGATGAACAACTTCTC
>JAUPTP010000527.1 GCA_030918015.1 Pseudomonadota bacterium | reverse complement strand
GCGCGGTCGCAGCGCAGGCTGGCGGCCAGGTGCACGACCAGCGCGCGCAGCGGATCGGTGCCGCGCGGGGCCTGCAGGAAGGCCGCCAGGGTCTCCATCGTCCAGCCGGCGGCGGGCATCGCAGCGGCCGGCGCGGCCGGATCGATCGAGCGGATCGATCCGGTCGAGGCGGAGCCGGGCGGGGAGCGGAGCGGGGTCGAGGGCATCGGGGCGTTCACCGGCCGCTATTCAAGCCTGCCGACGCCGATCCTGGTGCGCCGAAGAACCCGGCAAACCGGCATCAAACCGGTGCCGAACCGCGCACCCCCAGCGTGCGCCCGGGTCAGGCGCCCAGCGCGTCGGCCAGCCGGCCCAGGTCGGGCACCGTCAGGTGCTGGCCCGGCGCCTCGTCGTCCGGACGGCCGTGGGCGGGCCCGGGCCGGTGCGCCGCGTCCGGCCGGCGCACCCAGGCGCTGTGCAGCCCGGCGCGGCGCGCGCCCACCACATCCAGCGCCCAGTCGTCGCCGACATGCAGCACCTGGTGCGGCGCCAGCCCGAGCCGCGCGCAGGCGGCCTGGAAGATGCGCGCGTCCGGCTTGGCCACGCCGCACTCCCGCGCGCCGATCACGCCGGCCAGGTGCGCCGACAGGCCGGTCGGCCCCAGCTCGGCATTGCCGTTGGTGAGCCCGTAGAGCATGAAGCGCGCCCCCAGCCGCGCCAGCGCCTCGGCCACATCCTCGTACCAGGTGACCTGCTGGCGTGCGGCGAAGAAGACCTCGAAGGCCGGATCGGCCAGATGCACGCCGTCGCCCGCAGCCGCCAGCGCCTCGCGCAGCGTGATGCGGCGCAGCGCGGTCAGGTCATGGGCCAGATCGGGCCGGCGCCGCGCCACGTCCTGGCGCAGCGCCAGCATGCGCTCGACGCCAAAGGCCGCCGCGGTGGCCGGCGCCTGCGCGCGCAGCCAGTCGTGCAGCACCTGCTCGGCGCGGACCAGGGTCGGTCCGACCGGCCAGAGCGTGTCGTCAAGATCGAGCGTGATCGCCCGGAGCGTGCCATCGCGCAACAGGGCGGCGGCGGAGGCGGGGAAAGAGGCTGGACAGTCGGTCGACATCATCGGGTGGCAGCGGCAGCACGGTCGCCCAGTGTCGCCGAGTCGGCGAGAATGCGCCCGCCATGCCCTACGCCCTCGAACCCGAACACCGTCACGGCCGCGCGTCCCGCACCGGCGTGCTGCTCGTCAACCTCGGCACGCCGGAGGCGCCGACCGCGCCGGCGGTGCGCCGCTATCTGGCCCAGTTCCTGTCGGACCCGCGGGTGGTCGAGATCCCCGCGGCGCTGTGGAAGCCGATCCTGCACGGCATCATCCTGCGGGTGCGCCCGGCCAAGTCGGCCGCGAAATATGCCAGCGTCTGGATGCCCGAGGGCTCGCCGCTGGCGGTGTGGACCCGGCGCCAGGCCGAGGCGCTGCAGCGCCGCACCGAGGCCGCCGGCGAGCGGCTGACGGTGCGCCACGCGATGCGCTACGGCCAGCCCGCGATCGCGTCCGAGCTCGACGCGCTGAAGGCCGAGGGCTGCGAGCGCATCCTGGTGGTGCCGATGTATCCGCAGTATTCGGGCACCACCACCGCCAGCGTGATGGACGACGTGCACCGCTGGCAGCTGACGCAGCGCGCGCTGCCCGAGATCCGCTGGGTGCGCCAGCACCATGACGAGCCGGCCTACATCGACGCGCTGGCCGCGCGGGTGCGCGACCACTGGGCGCGCGAGGGACGCGGCGACCACCTGCTGCTGAGCTTCCACGGCGTGCCTGAGCGCACGCTGCACCTGGGCGATCCCTACCACTGCCAGTGCTACAAGACCCAGCGCCTGCTGGCCGAGCGCCTGGGCCTGACGGCGGATCAGATCTCGCTGAGCTTCCAGAGCCGCTTCGGCAAGGCCAAGTGGCTCGAGCCCTACACCGAGCCGACGCTGCAGGCGCTGGCGAAGAGGGGCGTCAGGCACCTGCAGGTCTTCTGCCCGGGCTTCGCCGCCGACTGCCTGGAGACGCTCGAGGAGATCGCCATCGAGGGCTCGCAGGTGTTCCTGCAGGCCGGCGGCCAGCGCTTCGACCACATTGCCTGCCTGAACGACCACCCGGCCTGGATCGACGCGCTGCACGCGATCGTGCAGCGCCACGGCGCCGGCTGGCCGATCCTGGCCGAAGAGCGGCCCGGCGCCTCCGACCTGGAGGCGCAGCGGCTGCGGGCGCTGGCCGTCGGCGCGAAGCAGTGAAGCCGCGCGGGCGCCGGCCTCAGTCCGGCCGGCGCAGCACCGCGCGCACCGGCGAGGCGTCGGCCTCGAGCAGCGGCAGCGGCAGCGCGATCAGCTCGTAGTCGCCCGGCGCGACCGCATCCAGGCACAGGTTCTCCAGCACCCGCAGGTCCAGCGCCGCCAGACGGTGGTGGCTGGGCAGCTCCGCGCTGTCGGCCGGATCGACCGAGGGGGTGTCGATGCCCACCAGCACCACGCCCTGCGCGGCCAGCCAGTCGATGGCCTCGGGCGCGAAGGCGGCGAACGTCGGCGTCCAGTGCGCCGGCGTGCGCTCGCGGCTGCGCACCAGCACGCGCGGGGGCAGCGGCTGGCCCACGCCGGCCGCCGCCAGGGCCGCGCGC
>JAUPTP010000526.1 GCA_030918015.1 Pseudomonadota bacterium | reverse complement strand
CGCATTGCCGCCGCCGCGGGTGCGCTGCATGCCGTAGTTCAGCCGGATCGCCGCCGGCTGGGTCGTGCCCAGGTCGCGCGCCAGCGCACGGATCGCGTCGGCGTCCAGGCCGCAGACCTCGGCCGCGCGCTCCGGCGTCCAGGCCTGCACCCGCTCGCGCAGGGCCGCCCAGCCGGCCGCATCCACATGCCGGGCGATGTAGTCGTGGTCGAGCCAGTCATGGGCCACCAGCTCGTGCATCAGCGCCAGCGCCAGCGCCCCGTCGGTGCCGGGGCGCAGCTGCAGGTGGACATGGCACTTGTCGGCCGTCTCGGTGCGGCGCGGGTCGATGCAGACCAGCTTCGCCCCGGCGCGCTTGGCGGCCTGCGCGAAAGTCCAGAAATGCAGGTTCGACGCGATCGAATGGCTGCCCCAGATGACGATCAGCCGGCTCTCGGCGAAATGCCGCACCAGCATGCCGACCTTGCCGCCATAGGTCGCCGCCAGCGCGTCGCCCCCGGCCGAGGCGCAGATGGTGCGCTCGAGCTGCGAGGCGCCCAGGCGGTTGAAGAAGCGCGCCGCCATGCTCTCGCCCTGCAGCAGGCCCATCGTGCCGGCGTAGCTGTAGGGCAGGATCGCCTCCGGGTCGCGCGCGGCGATCGCCTTCAGCCGGCCGGCGATGTCGGCCAGCGCCTCGTCCCAGGTCGCCGGCTCGAAGCGGCCCGCGCCCTTGGGGCCCACGCGGCGCAGCGGCGTCAGCACGCGCTCGGGGTGATGGGTGCGCTCGGCGTAGCGCGAGACCTTGGTGCAGAGCGCGCCGTGCGTCGTCACATGCTCGGCGCGGCCCTGGATGCGCACGACCCGCCCGGAGGCGTCGTCCACGCTGACCTGCATCGCGCAGGTGTCGGGGCAGTCGTGGGGGCAGGCGGCGCGGACGGTGCGCAGCGAGTCGCTGACGGGGGCGCGGGTGGGGGTGCTCATGGGACGGGATGATTCCAGAAAACGCAGGCGCTAAGATGGCCCGACCCGAAGCCGTCATTCCGTCCGCCACGCCGCCCGCCATGAACGCCCCCGATCTCGCCCCCATCGTCGCGATCCGACGCGACATCCACGCCCATCCGGAACTCTGCTTCGAGGAGGTGCGCACCGCCGACGTCATCGCGCGCACGCTCGAGGGCTGGGGCATCGAGGTGCACCGCGGGCTCGGGCGCACCGGCGTGGTCGGCACGATCCGCGGCAGCGCGCCGGGCGGCTCGAGTCGCGCCATCGGCCTGCGCGCCGACATGGATGCGCTGCCGATGACCGAGCACAACACCTTCGCGCACGCCAGCCGCATTCCGGGGCGCATGCACGCCTGCGGCCACGACGGCCATGTGGCGATGCTGCTGGCCGCCGCGCAGGCGCTGGCCGCGCACCGCGAGCGCTTCTCCGGCACCGTCCACTGCATCTTCCAGCCCGCCGAGGAAGGCGGCGGCGGCGCGCGCGAGATGATGAAGGACGGCCTGTTCGAGCGCTTCCCCATGGACGCGATCTTCGGCATGCACAACTGGCCCGGCCTGGCCGAGGGCACCTTCGCGATCTGCAGCGGCCCGATCATGGCCTCGAGCAACGAGTTCCTGATCCGCATCACCGGCAAGGGCTCGCATGCGGCGCTGCCGCACAACGGCATCGACCCGGTGCCGGTGGCCTGCCAGATGGTGCAGGCCTTCCAGACCATCGTCACCCGCAACAAGAAGCCGATCGATGCGGCCGTCATCTCGGTGACGATGATCCATGCCGGCGAGGCCACCAACGTCGTGCCCGACGCCTGCGAGATCCAGGGCACGGTGCGCACCTTCACGCTGGAGGTGCTCGACCTGATCGAGCGGCGCATGGAGGAGATCGCGCGCCACACCGCGGCGGCCTTCGGCGCCAGCGTGGTGTTCGAGTTCCAGCGCAACTACCCGCCCACGATCAACCACCGCAACGAGGCCGAGTTCGCCCGCGCGGTCATGCGCGAGGTCGCCGGCGCCGACCGGGTGATCGAGTTCGAGCCGACGATGGGCGCGGAGGACTTCAGCTTCTTCCTCCAGGCCCAGGCCGGCGCCTATTTCATGATCGGCAACGGCGACGGCACGCACCGCGAGCACGGCCACGGCCTGGGCCCGTGCAACCTGCACAACCCGACCTACGACTTCAACGACCGGCTGATTCCGCAGGGCGCCGCCTTCTGGGTGCGGCTGGCCGAGCGCTGGCTGGCGCAGCCGGCCGCCTGAGCCCCGCGGCGCGAGCGGGCTGCGGTGCGCATGTCCGTTTCGCGTCGCATCCGGTCCGTCGGCGACCGGACGGCGTGCGTGCTGCAGGCGACGATGGCGGCCATCCCGAACCGCTTTTGAAGGAGCCCGCGATGTCCGTTGCCGACCTGCCCTGCCCCACCGCCCTGCTGCTGATCGACGTGCAGGAATCCTTCCGCGCCCGCGCCTATTGGAGAGAGGCCGAGGCCCGGCCTTTTCTCTCGGCCGTCAACCGGCTGGTGCAGGGCTGCGTCGAGCGCGGCATTCCGATCGTGCGCGTGCTGCACAGCGACGGGCCGGACACGCCCGACAACCCCTTCTCCGCGTCGAGCGGCCGGGTACGCCCGCTGGAAGGCCTGGCGGACTTCGACGCGGCGCTG
>JAUPTP010000525.1 GCA_030918015.1 Pseudomonadota bacterium | reverse complement strand
ACCGCGACGCCACCAGCGGCGCCTCCACCTCGGCCTGGCGGCGCGCCGCAGCCGGCGCGGGCCCGCTGACCAGCACGCGCTCGGTCGGGAAGAGCGAGCTGCCGATCCAGCCCTGCACCACGCCCCACAGGCCCTGGCGGAAGAACAGCGTCACGCCGATGGCCAGCAGGCCCAGGCCGATCTGGTACCAGGTGCCGTAGTCGGCGAAGAACTTGTTCAGCAGCCAGAACAGCACCGCGCCCAGCATCGGGCCCTCGATGCGGCCGATGCCGCCGATGACCACGATGAAGATCGCGAAGGCCGTCCAGTTGACGCCGAAGGCGGCGTTGGGGCTGATGCGCAGGTTGCCGACGAAGTAGAGCGCGCCGGCCAGGCCGCAGCCGGCGGCCGCGACCATGTAGACCTGCAGCTTCATGCGGCCCACCGCGATGCCCTGGCTTTCGGCCGCGACGGGGTTGTCGCGGATGGCCTGCAGCGCCAGGCCCTGCTTGCTGCGCAGGAAGAGATAGACGCCGACGATGCACGTCACCACGCAGGCCAGCGCGATCCAGTAGGTGGTGTGCTGGCGCGTCACCCGCGACATGCCGCGCAGCGCGGTCAGGCTGGTGCCCGAGCCGCCGCCCACCGCCTCGATGTTGGCCACCGTCAGGCGGAAGACCTCGGCGATCACCCAGGTGCCGATCGCGAAGTAGCCGCCCTGCAGCCGGAAGGCCACCCACGACACTGGCACCGCCAGCAGCCCGGCCACCACGGCCGCCACCGGAATGGCCACGAAGGGGTTCAGGCCGGCGAGGTTGCCGAGCGCCAGCATCACGTAGCCGCCCAGCCCGAAGAAGGCCTGCTGGCCCACCGAGACCATGCCGCCGTAGCCCGCCAGCAGGTTCCACATCATCGCGAAGATGAAGTAGCAGGAGAACTCCACCATCTCGCGCATCCACGAGGCCTCGCCCCAGAGGGGCAGCGTCGCGGCCATCACCAGCCAGGCGCCGCCCAGCACCAGGGTGGCCTGGCTGGCGCGGGTGCTGCGCTGCACGCTGAATGTCGTCGTCATCTCGTCTCTCTCCACATCGTTGTCGTCGTCGCGACCCTGCTCGGGGGCGAACTCAGCCGCGGGTCTTGGGGAACAGGCCCTGCGGTCGCACCACCAGCACCGCCAGGAAGACCAGGTGGCCGAACCACAGCCCCCAGCCCGGATCGACCTGGAAGCCGATCTGCTGCGTCACGCCCAGCACCATCGCGCCGACCAGCGTGCCCCAGAAGGAGCCCATGCCGCCGATGATCACCGCCTCGAAGGCGAAGAGCAGCAGCGCGGGGCCGTCGGCCGGCGAGACCGTCGTGCGCATCGACTGCAGCAGCCCGGCCAGCGCGATCAGCGCGAAAGCCAGGCCGGTGGCCATCGCGTAGACGCGCCGCGCGTCCAGCCCCATCAGCTCGGCGATGTCGCGGTCGTCCGAGACGGCACGGAAGGAGCGGCCCAGCGTGGTGCGGGCGAACAGCGCCTGCAGGCCGGCGGTGCACAGCAGCGCGATCACCAGGATCAGCAGCGGCAGCACGCCGATGCTGATTTCGCCAAGCGCGAGGCTGCTCGTGCCCAGCCCCTCGACGGTGAGCGAGCGCGGGTCGGCGGAGAAGATCTCCTGCAGGCCGTTCTGGATCACCACCGACAGGCCGAAGGTGACCACCAGCGAGGGCAGCGGGTCGCGCCCCAGCGTGCGGTTGAGCACGCCGAACTGCAGCGCCCAGCCGGCGGCGAAGCCCAGCGGCAGCAGCACAAGCAGCACCGCCAGCGGCTGGCCGCCCAGCAGCGGCGCCAGCGCCAGGCCCCCGAAGGCGGCCAGGATGACGAAGTCGCCCTGGGCGATGTTGGTCAGGCGCATGACGCCGAACATGACCGACAGGCCCTGCGCGAACAGGGTGTAGAGGCCGCCGAGCAGCAGCCCCTGGATCAGCGTTTCCATGGATATCTCCGGTGGGACAAGGGCTCGGGTCAGACGCCGAAATAGGCTTGGCTGATCTGCTCGCGGCTCAGCGCGCGGCTGTCGCCCTCGAGCGAGACGCGCCCCTCCTGGAAGCAGTAGACGCGGCGCGAGACCTGCTGCGCCAGCGTCACGTCCTGCTCGACGACGACCACGCTCATGCCGTCGGCGGTGATCGCCGGCATCGCGGCGTAGATCTCGCGGATGACGATCGGCGCCAGGCCCAGCGAGAGCTCGTCGCAGAGCAGGATGTCGGGGTTGCTCATCAGCGCGCGGCCGATCGCCACCATCTGCTGCTGCCCGCCCGACAGCGCCCCCGAGGGGTGGCGGCGCTTCTCTTCGAGGATCGGGAACATGTCGTAGAGCCGCTCCAGCGACCAAGGGCCGGGGCGGCGCGCGAAGGCGCCCATGCGCAGGTTCTCCTCCACGCTCAGGCTGGGGAAGAGCCGGCGGCCCTCCGGCACCATCGCCACGCCGCGGCGCACGATCTCGCCGGGCGCCTGGCTGCCGATGGACTCGCCGCGCAGCTGCACCGCGTCGCGCTCCACCTTCACCAGGCCGGTGAGCGACTTCAGGAAGGTGCTCTTGCCCGCGCCGTTGGCGCCGATGATGGCCACCACCTCGCCGGCGTCGAGCCGGAAGTCGATGCCGAACAGCGCCTGCGCGTCGCC
>JAUPTP010000524.1 GCA_030918015.1 Pseudomonadota bacterium | reverse complement strand
GGTGAAGGTGTAGACCGCCTCCTGCGGCAGGCCCAGGTTGAGCATCAGCAGCCGTGCCAGCGGGCTGGCGGCGATCAGCACCAGGCACAGCAGCCAGACATCGCGCAGGCCCATGCGCCACAGCAGCAGCGGCCACAGCAGATAGAACTGCTCCTCCACCGACAGCGACCAGACATGCGGCAGCGGCCCGCCGCCGGGCTCGAAGGGCGTGGTCCAGTTCGACAGATGCAGCCACAGCCAGGCGGTGCTGAAGTGCGAGGGGTGCGGCAGCGTCACGCCCAGCAGCGGCAGCACGACGGTCAGCAGCAGCAGCGCGATCCAGTACAGCGGCAGGATGCGCAGGCCGCGCTTGACCAGGAAGTCGCGCATCCAGCCGGGCTGGCCGCGGCTGGCCAGCAGACCGCGGGTGATCAGGTAGCCGCTGAGCACGAAGAAGAGCTGCACGCCGATCCAGCCGACATAGAGCGTTTCCTTCAGCAGCGCCACCGCCAGCGGCCGGTCGGCGGCCGGCGCCAGCACGTCGAGGTTGTGCAGCAGCACCAGCACGATCGCCAGGCCGCGCAGGCCGTCGAGCGAGGGCAGGTGCTCCGGCAGGCCGCCCAGGGCAGGGCGGGCGGCGTTCGAGGTGGAGGGCAGGGCGGTCGGCTTCACCCGATCGATGCTGCCACACCCTGTTACATCCGGGCTGGTTCTCCGAGACCGTGCCGCTCGCATGCGGGGTCGCCGCAGCGGCCGCAGACATGATTCCACCGGATCTTCGGCTTCGGGCCGAGGCTGCGCTGCCACGCCTGCCAGGCGGCCAGTGCCGCCTGCAGCCGGGCCTCGCCCTGGCCGGCGATCACCGAGAAGCCCAGCCCCGCGCCCAGCAGCAGCCCGCGCAGCAGCCGGTCGGCGGTCGCGCGCGCGTGCGGGCCGTCGCGCAGGCCGTCGGCCACCCAGGGCAGGTCGGTGGCCATCAGCAGCGTCAGATCGGCCTGGCGGTGCGCGGCCAGCGCCGGCTCGTGCAGCGAGCGGTCGCCGAAGATCATCTCGCTGTAGACGGCCGTCATCAGCGCGGTGGTGTCGGCCACCACCACGTCGACCGGCAGCAGCCGCGATCGCCGCGCCGCCTCGATGCGCCGGCCCTGCTCGGCGGCGATCGCGGCCTGCTCGTCGGGGCGGGGCGTGCGGCCGTGCTGCTCGCAGAACTCGCGCAGGTATTCGTCGACGCAGACCGCCTCCAGCCCGTCGGCGCGCAGCCGTGCGGTCAGCGCGCGCGCCAGCGTCGACTTGCCGCAGCTCTCGGCGCCGACGATGGCGATCAGCGCGGCCGCGGTCACGGCCGGCGCGCCTGCGCGCGCCAGGCCTTCCAGCCCAGCACCGACAGCACGACGAAGATCGCGTACAGCAGCACCGTCAGGTACAGGCCCTTGTAGGCGAACAGCGCCACCGACACCAGGTTCACGCCGATCCAGGTCGGCCAGTTCTCGACATGCTTGCGCGCCAGCAGCCACTGGCCGACCAGGCTGAAGGCGGTCGGGAAGGCGTCCCAGTAGGGCACGTCGGTGGGCGTGCGGGTGTCGAGGAACCAGCCGATGGCCGGCCACAGCAGCAGCCCGCTGCCGAAGACCGGCAGCCAGGCCCGGCGCGGCAGCGCGCGCACCTGCAGCGGCGCGCCGTCGTCGGTGCCGCGCAGCCACTGCCACCAGCCCCACAGCGAGACCACCGCGAAGAAGATCTGCAGCGAGCCGTCGCCGTAGAGCTGGTAGCTCCAGAACAGCCCGAAGTACAGCAGCGAGGACACGATGGCCAGCGGCCAGGCCACCGGCATCACCCGCATGTTGGCCGCCACCATCGCCAGCGACAGCACGAAGGCCACCATCTCCAGCCAGGTGAAGGGCGCCTCCCACAGCGTGAAGGCCGGCACCAGCAGCGGCTGCAGGGCCAGGGTCAGGGCGTCGGGGGCGGGTGAGGTCATGGTGGCGTGCGGGCGGGTGAGGCGTCGGCAGGATTCGACAGGGCCGGCATCATGGCATGGCGGCGCTTGAAAAAGCTTCATCGCCGGTTCCAACAACTCTCAAGCCGGCGGGCCGGCGGCGCCTCGATCATCGGCCTCCCGTTCGGGAGGAGACATGAGCGATCCCAACCATTCCACCCCATCCACCCCGGCTGCCGATGCGGCCCCGGTGCTGGCGCGCCTGCGCGAGGTGCTGCCGGCGCATGCGCTGCTGTCGCGCCGCGGCGAGCTGGCGCCCTACGAGTGCGACGGCCTGACCGCCTACCGCGAGCGCCCGCTGCTGGTGGCGCTGCCCGAGACCGAGGCGCAGGTCGCCGCGGTGCTCAAGACCTGCCACGCGATGGGCGTGCCGGTGGTGGCGCGCGGCGCCGGCACCGGCCTGTCGGGCGGCGCGATGCCGCACCGCGACGGCGTCACGCTGTCGCTGGCGAAGTTCAGCCGCATCCTGCGGCTCGATGCCCAGGCCGGTCTGGCGGTGGTGCAGTGCGGCGTGCGCAACCTCGCCATCAGCGAGGCGGCCGCACCCCACGGCCTGTACTACGCGCCGGACCCGTCGAGCCAGATCGCCTGCACCATCGGCGGCAACGTGGCCGAGAACTCCGGTGGCGTGCACTGCCTGAAGTACGGCCTGACGCTGCACAACGTGCTGAAGG
>JAUPTP010000031.1 GCA_030918015.1 Pseudomonadota bacterium | reverse complement strand
CGTCCTTGCGCCGCGCCGCGATGCTGATGCCGGCATCGTGCGGCTGGACCTCGAACTTGGGCGACAGGTCCTGGCCCTGCCGCCACTGCTTGATCGTGCTGCCGCCCCTGGGGCCATGCAGGATGGAGGCATGCGCGGAGTCGATTTCACCTTCCAGTGCCTGCAGCCAGTTGCACTCCTGCACCCGGAAGGTGACGAGGGAGTGCGACTCGGGCACCATGTTCCATTCGAGCTCAGGCAGCGGCGGCGGCGTCTCGCGCTTCGGGCCCATGTAGGTCCACAGCACGCCGTTGCGCTCGCGCACGGGATAGGACTTGATGGTCATGCGGCTGGTCATGGCACTGCCCGGGGGTTCCGCCGGGGTCTCCTGGCACTGCCCCGTCACGTCGAACTTCCAGCCGTGGTAGATGCAGCGGATGCCGCCCTCCTCGGTGCGGGCGAGCACCATGGGCGCGCCGCGGTGCGGGCAGGCCTGGTCCACCAGGCCGACCTGGCCCTCGCTGTCGCGGAACGCGACCAGGTCCTCGCCCAGCAGGCGCACCCGATGCGGCTGGCCGTCGCGCTCGACATCGGCGGACGCGAGGAAGGGGATCCAGTACAGCCGCATGAGCTGGCCCATCGCGGTACCGGGGCCGACGCGAACGAGCGTCTCGTTGTCTTGGGAATTCAGCATGGCCTTTTAGGGTGAGTGGTTGAACCGAACATCGATTCGCCCGATTCTAGGCAGTGCCGGCCGGCGCGTGATTCGAAAGGCCGCCGCGGTATTGAGAAACCGGAATTGAGCTGGCCCCACAGTGGTGGCAGCGGCCTTCAGGTCCAGTAGGGCTCGATGAGCGACTGCCGGCTCGCGTCGGCGCCAATGCCGGCGGAAGCCACCGTCAGCAGTTCGAGGAACCGCTGCTGGGCCCGCGTGAGGCGCCAGCTCTTGCGCATCGTGGCGCCGACCGTCGGCCTGCTTCCCGCCAGCGGTGCGCCGATGCAGCTGAGCAGGCCGGTGCGCACCTGCAGCGCCACCTGGTCCGGCATGGCGAGCGTCAGCAGGTCGCTGGCGGTCAGCAGGCGGCCGATGATCATGATCGAGCCGCACTCCACCGGCGCCTCGGGGCGGCGATCGGCGAAGAGGCGCTCCCATTCGGCACGCAGCGGCGAGTTCTCCGGCGCGATGATCCAGGGGTAGGAAGCCAGCATCTGCGGCGTGCAACTGCGCCGCGTCGCGAGCGGATGCTGCCGCCCCGCCACCACCACCGGGGCTTCCTCGTAAAGCGGGTGCGTGGCCAGGTCCGGCGCTGCGTCGTCGGGGATCTCGCCGACGATGATGTCGATCACACCGTCCCTGAGCGCCTCCACCAGTTCGCCCCAGCTGCCTTCGTGCACGCGGAACCCCGCGGGAAACCGTTCCGCCACCATCAGCGCCATGGCCTCGGGCACGAGGAAGCCACGTGCCAGGGGGGTCGTGCCGAGAGCGATGGTGGGGTTGTGCGGGTCGCGCCCGAGCTCGGAGAACGCCGCCTGGAGTTCGGCCAGCGCGAGCCTGCAACTGCGGGCAAAACGCCGACCGGCAAAGTTGACGTGCACTCCGCGGCCGCGGCGCTCCACCAGCTTGCGTCCCAGCGCCTCCTCGAGTTCGCGCACGGCCCGGTGCACTGCCGGCTGAGACAGCCCAAGGTCTGCGGCTGCAGCGGAGATGCTGCCGGCCCGCACCAGCGCCACGAAGGCGCGCAGTTGCGTCATGCTGAGCCGGCGATCCGGTTCGAACGCCGTGCCGCCCACCTGGCGGGTGCCCGTTGCCAGGTGGGCCAGGCAGGCCCGCGCCCGGTCCACCACCAGTTCCCCGGCCGCCGTGGGCACGATCCCGTCCGGGCGCCGCTCGAACAGCACCTCTCCCATCAGCTTCTCCAGCTTCAGGATGCCCTGCGTCAGCGCCGGCTGGCTGAGCCCCACCGCGCCAGCGGCCGCACTGATGCTGCCGTGCTCGTGCACGGCCGTCAGGCCGCGCAAGTGGCGCAGGTTCAGCTGGAAGGCCGCCTGTGCCGCGCCGGGCTGCGCGTCCGGCGGAGACTGCGCGTGGTTCATGGTCGCCAAGGAAGAGGAAGCTGGCCAGGCACCACTATAAAGCGCACCCTCGTCGGGGCTTCCGCTTGTTGAATTGACCGCCGGTGCCGCCACCCTTGGCGCTGAGGCGCCGGTACTTACTTTCCGCGGGTCAGCAGACGCATTTGCGCGTAATTTCCGGGCTGCGTTTCGAGGTGCCTAGAACGTGCTTGCGGGGACGCCGAGCAGCGCGAGCACTTTGCGCTGCAGGTCGGTGAGTGTGAGGTTGAATGCCTGAACGGTGCGGCCGTGTTGACGCAGTTGATGGCGCTCGGCCAGGCTGAACAGGCGCAGCACCTGCTCGGTGGTGGGATGCGCGCACTGGCGCTGCTCGGGGTAGATGGGCAGTTCCTCGATGGCTTCGTGCGCCATGGCCTGGCGCAGCTCGCGCTCGATGAGGGCCTGCACCAGCAGTGCGATCGCGTACAGGGTGAACAGTGCCTCGATGCGACCCTCGTCCTTGAGGAACACCGGGGCGATCTGGTGTACGGTCTTGATCTGCTCGAAGCGCTTCTCGATCATGGGCTGGCCTTTGTGGGCCTGCAGGACCTGTGCGGCGCTGAGCTTGCGGTCGTTCGTCATCAACGGGTACATGCCGTCGCTTCGCCGGTCGTAGGCGATGGCCTGCTCGTCGGTGCTCCATTGCACGTCGAAGCGTCGCTTGGTGATCTTGCGGTAGGCCGTGTCGGGGCCCGGGCGGCCACGGCGGGTTTGCTTGAAGACGTGCTCTTCGCGAACGACGCGGCGAACCTTGAGGTAGCGACCCACATGGTGCCTGTCCACGATGAGCTTGATCTGCAGGTCGATCTCGGGGGCGCCGCGCAGCCGGGTCTTGGCGGAGGCCAGGCGCTGGCGCAACCGCTCGAACTCTTCGATGGCAGCGGCGATGTTGCGTAGCCGCCGGGCATGCTGGCGCAGCGTCAGCAGCGTGCTCCAGACCCACACGATGGACCAGGCTTCCATGGAGGGTAGCGGCGCCCGATGGACGTACCAGCAGTCGCGCGGCCCGTCGCTGTAGCGCGGGTTGGGCCGATCCCACACCAGGGACCACTCGGGCGTGTGGGTTTGCAGCCATTCGCGAAACTGCGCATCCTCAAGCCGGCTGCGTGGCATCACGGTGACGAAGCGGCCCCCTGCGCGGTCGATGTGATCCATGTTCTCGCGCGAACACAGTTTGCTGTCGGCCACGTACAGGAAGTCGCTCCTGCCGGCCACCGCCCTGAGCGTCTCCCAGGTCTGCACGTGGGTGACCGAGTCGCTGGTGTTGCCGTCGGTGCAGCGAAACGCCACCGGCACGTTGCCGTCGGCGCTCATGGTCAGAATGAACAGCAGTTGCTTGAGGTCCGGCCTGTGCGCCTTCGAATGCCCGAAGGTGATCGCGGGCGCGGTGCGAGCGCGAATCTGGCGGCCTCGGGCGCGGCGGTAGCCGCCGCAGAAGCTGATCGATGTGGAGTCGTTGTGGAACTCCTCGAAACGCACCCCGAAGCGCTGCCCAACGGCCAACACGAGCTCAGTCAGCAACGCCGTGCGATCGGCATCGAACAGCCGGTCCAAGGCGCGCCCGAGGCGGTCGTCGCTCAGGTGCTCCATCTCCTGGGCACTGATGCCGAACATGCCATCGGCGAAGCCGTGCACGGTCTCGTGCTGGCGGTAGATCGGTTCGCGCTCCACGATGATCGATCGCAGCAGCACGCCCAGCGCGCTGGCATGGGTGATGCTGCAGCGAGCGTCCGAGGGGATGTGGCGCGACAGGGTGTCGTGCAGGCCGATGCGCTCGATGAAGTGGTTGATCAGGGGCAGCGGGCCCAGGCGCTCGGTGTGAAGAGTGAAGCCTGCCGCCTCCTTGGTGGAAGTCGGGGCTTGCGAGCTTGGCATTCTGGCGCTACTATTAACGACAGAATCGCAAAAGTCAAGCACTCATGCCGCGTTCACTCGCACAAAACATCAAGCAGGTCCGAGACAAGATCGGCGGCGTCCGGGCGGCCCTGGCCGACATCGAGTACCTGTGCTCGGGCACGTTGCACATGCGCATGAAGGTGTGCGGCAAGCCCGGGTGCCGTTGCGCCCAGGATCCGCAGGCCCGTCATGGCCCGTACTACGAATGGGGGCACATGATCGGCGGCAAGCTCGTGCATCGCATGGTCACGCCAGCGCAGGCCGAGCTTCTACAACACGCGATCGACAACCACCGCCGTGCCAAGCAGCTTATGCGTGAGTGGGAGGAGCAGACCGAGCGTCTCATCGACTTGGAAGTACCGCGCCAACCTTGACCTTCCCGCGACCGGGAAATTACGCGCAAATGCGTCTGGCGACCTGCGGAAAGTAAGTCGCGGCGGCGGCTCCTGCGCCACCTGCGGGCCCGGGACGAAAAGGCGGCCGTGGCCGAGATCGTCACCAGCCTGACCCGGCTGCAGGACAAGTACCTCGCGCTGGCCGACCGGCAGCGGGCCCAGGCGGCCAGCACCCGCGATGCAACGGCGGCTGCGCTAGCCGCGCCAACGGCCAAGCGCGTCCGCCAGGTCCCCGGCGGCAGCGGCCGGCGCTGACTGGATGGCTGCCGGCGTCCGCGAGAAGCGCGGCGCCGGTGCGGGATGCGTGACGCCATCCAGCACCACGAATGCGCCACGCGCGACGTTGTGCGGGTGCCGGGCGGCTTCGCTGAGCGGCAGCACGGGCGCGAAGCAGGCGTCGGTTCCTTCCAGCAGCTCGCGCCAATGGGCCGCGGGGCGGCTCTTGAAGAGCTGCGCCAGCGCCTCGCGCAGGGCCGGCCAGCGCGAACGGTCCGAGGGCGCGGACTGCCACTCGGGACCCAGTTGCAGCAACTCGCACAAGCGAGCGAAGAACTGCGGCTCCAGCGGCCCGACGCTCACGTGCGGTCCATCGGCGGTTTCGTACACCCCGTACCACGGCCATCCGCCGTCCGGCATGTTGCTTTCGCGGCGTTCGACGAAGGCACCGCGCTGGGATTGGCCGATGAACTGCGCCATCAGGTTGACGACGCCGTCGGTGATCGCCGCATCCACCACCTGCCCCAGCCCAGACCGCCGCGCCTCGTGCAATGCGGCCAGGATGCCCATGACCAGGTAGAGGCTGCCCCCGCCGTAGTCCCCCAGCAGGTTCAGCGGCGGCACCGGCCGGTCGGCCGTGCCGATGGCGTGCAGCGCACCGGTGAGCGCGATGTAGTTGATGTCGTGCCCCGCGGCCTGCGCCAGCGGCCCATGCTGGCCCCAGCCCGTCATTCGGCCGTAGACCAGCCGCGCGTTGCGACGCGCGACCGCCTCCGGCCCCAGCCCCAGGCGCTCCATGACGCCCGGGCGGAAGCCTTCCACCAGGACGTCGGCCGCCTGCAGCAGCTGCAGCACCTGCTCGATGCAGGCGGCGTCCTTGAGGTCGGCCTGCACCACCGTGCGTCCCCGCTGCGTGACGTTGCGCGGATCACTGGCGCGTGCCCCCGGGCGGTCGATCGTCACCACGTCGGCGCCCATGTCCGACAGCAGCATGCAGGCGAAGGGCCCCGGTCCGATGCCCGCGAACTCGACGACCCGCAAGTCCGCGAGCGGGCCCGCGCGGCGCGCGGGGGAAGCATTCGGTTCCATCACGGTTTCTCCTCGATCGGATGCGCACGCGCCGATGCAGCACGACGCGCCGCAAACAGCGCGGCCCGCCAGGCAAAGACGAAGGCCGGCCCCAGTGTCGTTCCCGGGCCCGGATAGGTGCCCCGCATCACGGACGCGGCATCGTTGCCGCAGGCATAGAGTCCTACGACGACACGGCCAGCGCGGTCCAGCACCCGGCCATCGGCATCGATCGGCAGCCCCGAACTCGAAGCCGCGTCGGCCGGCAGGATGCGCAACGCGACGAAGGGCGGTTGGCCGATTTCGCCCAGGCAAGGGTTCGGTCGGTGGGCCGGGTCGCCGTTGAACCGGTCGACCGGCGCATCGCCCTTGTGGAAGTCCGGGTCACGGCCAGTTGCAGCATAGTCGTTGGTCCGCTGCACGGTGGCGAGCAGCCCCGCGGGATCGATGCCGGCGCGCTGCGCCAGCGCCGGCAGGCGGTCGGCCACGCAGACATAGCCTTGGCGGATCCAGCGATCCAGCCGGCGCGTCCCCGGCAGGATCACGCCCAGTCCGTACTTGTGCACGAAGGCCGCATCGCAGACCAGCCAGGCCGCATCGCCGCCGGTGCGCTGCAGGTGGCGCACCATCGCCTCCACGAAGTGGTGGTACGAACCCGCTTCGTCGGCGAACCTGCGTCCCTGGGCGTCCACGGCAACCAGGCCCGGCTTGGCGCGGTCCAGGAAAAGATGGGGAAAAAGCCCTGGCCCACCTGGGCGTGGCACGCGCGACACCGGCTGCCAGAAGAAGTCGCCGGCGGCGTAGCGCTCGAACCCGGCGCCGGCGGATCGCGCCGCGGTGATGCCTTCGCCGTTGACTGCATCGCAAGCCAGCGAAGGCAAGGACATTCCGGCAGGAGCCAGTTCGGCGCGCAGGGCCTCGCCGTGACCAACGCCACCGGTGGCCAGGACCACGCCCGCCCGGCTGTCGAGGCGCCGCTCCTGGCCATCGACGGCAAAGGTGGCTCCCCGCACCTTGCCGCCTTCGACGGTCAGTTCCCGCAGGCGCCAGCCGAAGCGAACGTCGACGCCGGCGCGCTGCAGGCTGTAGAACAGGCGGGCGACCAGCGCATTGCCCATCACCAGGCGCGTGCCGCGGGGATAGCGGATGCGGTCGACAAGGTAGCGGGCCACCAGCCCGGCACTGGCAACGAACGCGGGCCAGGATTGCCAGCGCCGCACCAGTGCCTGGATGTCGGCCTTGCCCACCATCATCCCGCCGAGCAGCAGGAACTCCGGCATCGGCGGCCGGATCCGCGCGAATGCGCCACGCAGCAGCCGTCCGTCGAAGGGGCGCGGCGCCAGCGCCCGGCCAGCGATCGCCGCACCGGGCAAAGCCAGGTAGTCCGGATGCTGTCCCGCACTGACGAAGGCGACGTCGGTGCGCTCCTCGAGGTAGGCAATGGCCGCGTCGCCGGATTCCAGGAACGCCTGCCGCAGCTGGCGCCCATCGTCCGGCCCGATCAGCGCGTCCAGGTAGCTGGCCGCCGCCTGGACCGAGTCTGCATGGCCCGCCTCCGCCCCGTGCCGGTTGCCCGGGATCCAGAGCGTGCCGGCGGAAGTGGCCGTCGTGCCTCCGACTTGTTGTGAGCCCTCGCACAGCACGACGCGCAGGCCTTCGATCGCCGCCACCAGCGCGGCCACCATGCCGCCCGCCCCGGCACCGACCACGACCAGGTCGATATCGGCTTGCCTTTCATCCGTCGAAGACGACCCCGTCACCGGCAGCGCCACTGCAGCAGCGTGTACGGCTGCGAAGCCTCCGGGTGATGCTCGAACACGCCCTGAACTTCGGCCCCGATGCGCACTTGCTGCAGCGGATCGCCCAGCAGGTTGCCCACCATGCGGACGCGGCCCGCGTGCGGAAGCTCCACCACGACGGCCAGGTAGGCACCGTGATCCTTGAGGGCCGGATGCGCCGGATGCCAGATGCGCTCCCAGCTGAAGATCAGGCCGGACGGTTCCACCTCGACCCAGGCTGGGTCGAATTGCAGGCAGGCGTGGCAGATCCATTCAGGCCCGAACTGCCAGGCCTGGCAGTGTGCGCAGCGCTGCACGCGCAGCACGCCTTCGCGCAGGCCGTTCCAGTACGGCGCCGAGACGCCATCCGGCTCGGGAACCGGAATGGGCAGGCCCGGCGGAAGGTAGGAAGAAGGCATGGTCATCGCGGTGTCTCTCCCAGTGCATCGCGCGAGCCCAGCAACAGGTTGCTCGCCGGCGCCGCCATGGGTCCCCCGATCACCAGCGCCACGTCGCTGCGCGCCGCCTGCGCCGTGGAGGTGCCGCGCACCTGCCGTACCGCCTCCAGCACCAGCTCGAAGCCATGCATGTAGCACTCGGCGAGGTTGCCGCCGCTGGTGTTCAGCGGCAGCCGCCCGCTCGGTGCGATCAGGTTCTCCAAGGTGAGGAAGTCGTTCGCCTCCTGCGGGCTGAAGAAGCGGTGTTCGGCCAGGGCCATGACAACGCCCCCGGTGAAGTTCTCGTAGCTCTGGACCACGCCGACGTCGGCGGGGCCGAGGCCGGCCATCCGGTAGAGATCCTCGGCCACCGTTTCGAAGTTCGCCGAGGCATAGGACGGCGAATTGTGGGCGTGCGTGGCGAAGCGATGGCTCGACCCGGAGGCGGCTCCGAGCAGGTACACCGGCTTGTGCGCGAAATCGGCGGCGCGCTCGGCATCCACCATCACGATGGCCGCGGCGCCGTCGTTCTCCATGCAGCAGTCGAACAGGTGCAGCGGCTCGGCGATCCAGCGCGAGGCATCGTACTTTTCCGCGTCCAGCGGCTTGCCATGCATCACGGCCCGCGGGTTCGCCTGCGCATGGTGATAGGACGCCAGTGCGATGGCACGCAGCGCCTCCTGCCGGATGCCGTGCTCATGCATGTAGCGCTGGATCCGCATGGCGAAGCGCTGCGGCGGCGAGATCACGCCGTAGGGCACCAGGTAGGCGCGCTCGCCCGAGATCGTGCCGCTGCCGGCGCTCTGGCCGAAGCGGCCGTACTGCCCCTGGTTGAGCGAACGAAACACCACCACGCAGTCGGCTTGGCCGGTGGCGATGGCGGCCGCGCCATTGGCGACCGCGGCGCAGCAGCCGCCACCGCCGCCGCCCCACTGCATGGTGGCGGAGCGCAGGCGCGGCAGCCCCAGCGCGGAGGCCAGGCGGGTGGCTTCGCTGCGGTCGTCGCCGTACGAGGCGAAGCCGTCGATGTGGCGTGGATCCAGGCCCGCGTCGGCGCAGGCGCGCAGCACGGCCTGCAGCGCCAGCTTGAACTCGGCATCGGGAGACTGGCCGTGCTTGTAGTAGTGCGTCTCCCCGATGCCGACGATCGCGACACGGCCCTTCAGTGTGCGCTGGGCCATCGTTGGGACCGCATCAGACAGTGATGTTGAACTTCTTCACGATCGGCCCCCACAGGGCGATCTCGCCTTCGATCGTGCGGCCCAGCTCTTCCTGCGTGCTGCCCCACGGCTCCACGTTGCGGTCGGTTAAGAACTTGCTGACCTCGGGGCGGCGCACCGCGGCGGCGATGGTGCTGGAAAGCTTCTGTGCGACGGGGTCGGGCACGCCAGCCGGGGCCAGCACGCCGAACCACACCGGGGCCTGGAATCCGGGCACGGTCTCGGCGATGGCAGGCAGGTCCGGCAGCACTGGCGTCCGCTTGGGCGTCGCCACCGCCAGGTAGCGGATCTTGCCGGCCTGCACCATGGCAGCGCCATCCACCCCCGTCACGAACGCCATCTGCACCTGGCCCCCGGCGAAAGCGGTCACCAGCGGCGGGGCGCCGGTATAAGGGATGTGCTGGAAGCGGGTGCCGGCCAGCTCGTTGAAGTACTCGCTGAAGAGGTGGGAACCGCCGCCGACGCCGGTGGAGCCGTAATTCACCTTGTCGCCCCGCGACCGCGCCCACGCGACGAATTCGGCCACGGACTTGTGGGGCGAATCGGCGGGCACGGCGAGGATCATCGGGACCCGCACCACGCCGGAGATCGGCCGGAAGTCCTTCTGGGGGTCGTAGGGCAGCTTGCGCATCAGGCCGGCGGTGGCGCTCGGGCCGCTGTTGCCGAACACCAGCGTGTAGCCGTCCGCGGGCTGCTTGGCGACGTAGTCGGTACCGATGGTGCCGCCGGCTCCAGGCTTGTTTTCGACGATCACGGTCTGGCCCAGCACCTCGCGCATCGGTTGGGCGATCGCCCGTGCGAGCTGGTCGGTGGTACCGCCGGCCGGGTACGGCACGACGATGCGGATCACCCGGGAGGGAAACGCCTCCCCCTGCTGGCTGAAGGCGGGAAGCCCCACGGAAGCGGCGGCGCCGCCGGCGGCCAGCATCCTGAGTGCGCTGCTGCCGGTCGCGCGGGGTTGAAATCAAGATGCGGGCACCGGGTCGCGGTCCATCGGGCCCGGCACGGCTGCGGCTGCGGCTGCGGCTGCAGGACCGAAGGCACCGGCGCGCTCCAGTTCGGCGATCTGCCGTTCGTCCAGGCCAAGAGCGTCCCGCAGGACCTCCTGCGTATGCTGCCCCACCGCCGGGGCCGCCACCGGATCGGCCATGGGCGTGGCGGCGTAGCGGATCGGCAAGCGCACGTTCGGAACCCAGCCGAGCACCGGATGGGGGATGCGGGTGACGAGTTCGTGGTCGCGCGCCTCGGGCGAGCGGATCGCCTCGCCCACCGTGCGCGCCAATCCGCAGGGCACGCCGGCGGCGCGCATGCGAGCCTGCCAGTGCGCCCAGTCGTGCCGCGCGAACGCTTCGTCGAGGAAGGCGAACAGGCGCTCCCGATGCCGGATGCGCAGGGGACCCGTGGCGTAATCCGCATCGGCGGCCACGTCCGGACGTTCCAGCACCTGCCCCATGAGCCGCTGGAAGATGTTGTCGTTGCCGCTGTTGATGTAGAAGGTGAGGTCGCTGGCGCGGAAGGCGCCCGAGGGGCAGGTGTCGGGGGCGGTGTTGCCGCTGCGTTGCGGCTCCTTGCCGGTGAACAGCGACTGCATGGTCGCATAGCCCGTCATCAGGACGGCCGTGTCGAACAGGGACACCTCCACCCGCTGGC
>JAUPTP010000523.1 GCA_030918015.1 Pseudomonadota bacterium | reverse complement strand
TGATGCCCGAGCGCCGCCTGACCGTCTGCCGCGAGCTGACCAAGCAGTTCGAGTCCATCCACACGCTCGCGGCCCAGGCCTTTCCCGCCTGGCTGGCCGCCAGCGACGACCACCGCCGCGGCGAGTTCGTGCTGGTGCTGCATGCATTGGCGCCCACCGACGCGCAGGAGGTCGAGCCCGCCGCGGCCTCGGCCGAGGCGCTGCTGAAGGTGCTGCTCGAGGAGCTGCCGCTCAAGCAGGCGGTGGCGCTGGCGGTGCGTGCCACCGGCGCACCGAAGGGCGATCTGTATGCGCGCGCGCTGGCCCTGAAACAGGGCGCGGCGGCGCCTGGCGGCGAGCCGTCGCCCGCGTCGCCCCCCCCGCTCGACTGGCCCGAGCGCCAGTCGGCCCGGCCGTCGCGCACCCGCCGCTGAGCTGCGGCCGTCTCCGGCCCCTTCCTGCGGCGTCCCGGCGCGGTTTCCCCGTGGCTTGCACCGGGATGGGGGGCGGTCGAGAATGGTGCCGCGAGAGGACATGACCCGGCTCCAGTCGGGCGCCGCTCGTCTGCAGGGGGGGAATGTGGTCGTGCTGCTGCGTTTCGTGGCGTCACTGCTTGTGCTCATGCTGGTACAAGGGGGGCTCGCCGGTGCTTGCCATGCCCAGGCGGCCTCCTGGCGCTTCGCGCCCGAGGTCGACTACGGGCCGTTCGTCTACCAGGATCGGCAGGGGCGCCTGCGCGGGCTGTCGATCGACATGCTCGACGAGATGCGCCGCCAGACGCCGATGCCGGTGATCATCCTGCCGGCCCGACCGCTGGCCGAGCAGCTCGCCGCCGTGCGCCGCGGCGAGGTCGACTTCCTCTCCTCCCTGCGGCCGACGCCCGAGCGGGCGCAGTATCTGGCCTTCTCCCGGCCTTATGTGCGGGTGCCGGCCGTGCTGGTCGGGCGGCGCGCGCTGTCTCGCATCGACGAGCTCCGCGGGCAGGCCGTGGCGGTCGGGCGGGGCTACGCGGTGGAGGCCCATGTGCGCCAGTTCCATCCCGAGGTGCGGTGGCAGCCGGTCGACAGCGACCTGGAGGGCCTGCGCAAGCTGCTGCGCGGCGAGGTCGAGGCCCTCGTCGCCGATGTCGCCAGCGTGCATTTCCTGGCCGCCGAGCACGGTCTGAGCGGTTTCGTGGTCGGCGAGCCGATCGGCTTCGAGTACGCCCTCAGCTTCGCCTGGCGACTGGACCGGCCCGACATCGGCGAGGCGATCGAGGAGGCGCTGCGGCAGATTCCGGCGGCCCGGCGCCAGGCGCTGCTGCAGCACTGGTCGGTCAGCACCCATGTGCCCGCGCAGGCCGGTCTGAGGCTCTGGGTGGAGCGCGCGGGCCTGGGGCTGCTGCTGCTGGGCGCGCTGTTGTGGGTCGGTCTGCAGTGGCAGCGCCGGTCCCGCCCGCGGCCGAGAGGGGGGCACTGATGCCGCATCGCCCCACCGTCTCGGTGGTCCGGCTGGAAGAGCGACTGCGATTCTGGCTGGCGTCGGCCGTCTGGCGAGCGCCAGCGCTGGGTCTGATCGGGGCCGTGCTGCTGGCGCTGTTGTCGCAGCTGTTCGAGATGCTGCCGGGCAGCCAGATCGTGATCCGGTTCACCGATGCGTTTGGCATCGCTCTGCTGCTGGTGTGCCCGCCGTCGCGCCGCCTGCCGATGCTGCTGGCCCTGGAGGCGGGGCTGGTGGCGGTCGGTGTGCTGGGGGCTCGGCCCCCGGGCGTGCTGCTGGCCTGGCTGCCGGGGCATCTGCTGGCCGTGTTCGCCGGGGGCTGGATGCTGCAGGGCGTGGCCCAGCGACACCAGCTGGGCAGCAGTCCGCCGGTGCTGGTGCGCATCGGCCTGGTGGCGGTGCTGATGCCGGCGGTGCTGTCGGCCAGCCTGTCGCTGCCGCTGCTGATGCTCACCACCCCCGAGATGCCAGGGCTGACCCTCACCTCGGTCTGGCTGAACCACCTGATCGGCGGCCTGATCGGCTCGCTCACGCTGCTGCCGCTGCTGCTGGCGCTGCTGGCGCTGCCGGTGCCGGCTGCGGGCAGCGTCCGGGTCGTGGGGGCGGCGCTGTTCGATGCCGACACGCTGGTGCTGCTGTGCGCGGCCGTGGGCACGACGGTGCTGTCGCTGCTGCACCTGATCCACCCCTTCGTCTACATGGCCCTGCCGCTGATGGTCGGCGCGGTGCTGCTGGACTTCCTGCGCCTGCAGCTGCTGGTCTGTGGCGCGACGCTGGCCTTCGCGGCCATGGTCTCGAGCGGGCTGGTGGCCGAGCCGCCGGCCACGGCGCGCTGGCAGGAGGTCGTGCTGCACCTGTCGCTGGTGGTCATGCTGCTGCCCGAGCTGCTGCTGGCCGCCTCGGTCGGCGCGGCCCGCGAGCGCCGGATCGCGCTCGAGGCGGAGCGCGAGCGCTACCGGTTCCTCTACGAGCGCACGCCGGCGATGATGCATTCGATCGGCACGGACGGCCGCATGCTGGCCGTCAGCCGGCTCTGGCTCGAGCGACTGGGCTATGAGGAGCAGGACGTGATCGGGCGTCCCTCGACCGATTTCCTGGACGCCGAGTCGCGCCGACGCGCCATCGAGCAGGAGCTGCCGCGCTTCATGGCCACCGGCGAGTGCCGCGATGTCGAGTACCGCATGCTCGCGCGCGATGGCCGC
>JAUPTP010000522.1 GCA_030918015.1 Pseudomonadota bacterium | reverse complement strand
CGCGCAGGCCCAGCACCGCGCGGCCGTAGAGCTCGGCGGTCCAGTAGGGGTTGCCGTGCGAGTGCACCGTGCCCTTGGGCCGGCCGGTCGAGCCGGAGGAATAGAGCCAGAAGCCGGGCGCGTCCGGTCCGGTGGCCGCCGCCTTCTGCGCCGGCGCGTGCGCGGCCAGGAAGGCCTCGAGCTCGACCTCGGACGGATGCAGCGGCGCCACCGGCCGCGACACGATCACCCGGCCCACCTCGTGGTCCGACTTGACCAGCGCGGCGTTGAGCGTCGGCAGCAGCGCGCCCGACACCAGCACCGCCTGAGCCCGCGAGTGCTCGAGCATGTAGGCGTAGTCGTCGGCGGTCAGCAGCGTGTTGACCGCCACCGGCACGATGCCGGCATGCATCGCGCCGAGAAAGCTCACCGGCCAGTCGTTCACGTCCTGCATCAGCAGCAGCACGCGCTCTTCGCGCTTGATGCCCAGCCCGCGCAGGCCGCTGGCCAGGCGGCGCACCCGCTCGTCGAGCGCGCGGAAGGTGAGGGTGCCGAGATCGTCGACGAAGGCCGCCTTGTCCGGCCGGCCGGCATTGAGCGCGAGCAGGTGCTGGGCGAAGTTGAAGTCCGCGCCGGGCGCGGCGACGGACAGGTCGGTGGGATCGCTCATGGCGGGTCTCCTGGATCAGGCGGCAGGCGGCGGCGTCGGGGTCAGCCGCGACAGCACGGTCGGCGCGGCCTGCACGGCGGCGCGCCGGTGATGGAAGTTCAGCGCGCGCAGGCCGCCCAGCTCCTCGCCGCCGCCGGCGCGGCCCGGGCCGCCGTGCAGCGACTGCGGCATGACATTGCCGTGGCCGGTGTGCAGCGCGGCCACCGCCGGCGTCACGACATGCACGCGGCCGTGCACGGCCGCCAGGTCGAGCGCGGTGGCGGCCAGCGCGTCTGCGGCCGCGTCGTCGTCCTCGCCGTACAGCGAGCAGGCCAGCGAGCCCTCGCCGCGGGCGACCAGCGCGCGGGCATGGTCGAGGTCGCGGTAGGGCATCAGCGTGGCGACCGGGCCGAAGACCTCGGTGGTGTGCAGCAGCGCGTGCGCGTCCGGGTCGCGCGAGCCCAGCAGCACCGGCGCCACGCAGGCGGCCACCGCCGGATCGGCATCGACCAGCGCGGCGCCGCGGCCATCGTGCAGCGTCTCTGCCACGCCCTGGAGCTGCGCGATGCCGGCCTGCACCGCATCGAACTGCGCCCGGCTGACCAGCGCGCCCATGCGCACCGACTCGTTGCGCGGGTTGCCCACCGTGACCCGGGCCAGCCGCGCGCCGATCGCCTCGGCCGCCGCGCCGTAGAGCGCCTCGGGCACCAGCACGCGGCGGATCGCGGTGCATTTCTGGCCCGACTTCTGCGTCATCTCGCGGGCGACTTCCTTGACCAGCAGCTCGAAGGCGGCGCTGCCCGGCGTCGCGCCCGGCATCAGCAGGGCCGAGTTGACGCTGTCGGCCTCGATGTTGACCCGCACCGAGCGCTCGGCCACCGCCGGGTGGCGGCGCAGCAGCGCGGCGGTGTCGGCCGAGCCGGTGAAGCCGAGCCCGTCGAAGGGCTGCAGCGCCTCCATCAGCCCGGCCGAGCTGCCGCACACCATGTTGAGCGCGCCGGCCGGCAGCACGCCGGCGTCGATCACGTCCTGCACCATGCGCTGCGTCAGCCAGGCGGTCGCGGTGGCCGGCTTGACCACCACCGGCACGCCCGAGAGCAGCGCGGGCGCGGCCTTCTCCCACAGGCCCCACGACGGGAAGTTGAAGGCGTTGATGCACAGCGCCAGCCCGCGGGTCGGCACCTGCACATGGCGGCTGCCGAAGGCGCCGCCCTTGGCCAGCGCGACGAACTCGCCGTCGGCCAGCACGCGTGCGTCGCCCAGCGCCTCGCCCAGCTTCGCGTAGACGCCGATCGTGTAGATCGCGCCGTCGATGTCCACCGCGGAGTCGTTCTTCACCGTGCCCGAATTGGCGGTGGAGAGGGCGAAGTAGGCGTCGCGGCGGGCCTGCAGCACCTGGGCGACGGCCTTGAGCAGACCGGCGCGCTCGCGGTAGGTCAGCGCGCGCAGGGCCGAGCCGCCCAGCGTGCGCACCCGCTCGAAGCCGCCGGGCAGGTCGAGGCCGGTCGCGTCGACCCGCACCAGCGGGGTGCCGAGCACCGGATCGAACAGCGTCGTGCCGGCACCGGTGCCGACATGCCGCTGGCCGCCGAGGTGGTTGGGCAGCAGCTCGGTGGGGGAACTGTTCATGGCGGGGCTCATGCGGCGGCTCCGGTGAACTCGATCGCGCCCTGCGGCAGCAGGTAGAGCACGAAGGCGCGCCCGCCCGCGACGGTCGGCCGGTGCGCCGAGCCGGGGCCGTAGACGCACCAGCCCGCACCGCGGCCGTCGAAGGTGGCGCCGGCGTCCACCGGCACGATCAGGTCGATCTCGCCGTGCGGATGGCGGTGGTGCGGGCCGGCGATGTCGCTCATGTCGACCACGTCGACCGAGCAGCCGGCCAGGTCGTCGGCGGCCTTGAAGATGCGGCCGTAGCGGATGCCGCCGCCCTCGCGCTGGCACAGCCAGCCCTCGGCCACGCCGGTGCGGATGGCCTCGGCCAGCCGGGTGAAGGTGGGGGAATCTGCACCATGGTGCAGGTTCAGCCAGGCATCGAGC
>JAUPTP010000521.1 GCA_030918015.1 Pseudomonadota bacterium | reverse complement strand
GTGCTGTCGCTGCCACCGCAGGCCGTCAGGCCGAAGGCGAGAAGGATGGAGGCGGAGAGAAGGCGCAGTCGGGGCATGGGATGGGCTCCTGCATCGTGGGGGAATCCGATCGATGCTATCGACGCCACTTCGCGCCCGATCGCCGGACAAGCCGGCGATCCGCCATCAATTTCTGCCGCTGCCCGGCTCGTCGTTCGACACCACGCACAGCCGGTCGCGGCCGCTCAGCTTGGCCTGGTAGAGCGCGCTGTCGGCCCGGCGCAGCAGGCTCAGCTCGTCATGATCGCGCTCGGGGTCGAAGGCCGCAGCCCCGAAGCTGGCCGTCACGTAGGGCGCCACGGGAGACACCGCATGCGGCATGCGGCGCTGGTGCAGCAGATCGATCAGCCGCTCCACCAGCACGGTCACGCCCTCCAGGCCGGTGCCCGGCAGCAGCACCGCGAACTCCTCGCCACCGTAGCGGGCCACCAGGTCGCTCTGCCGGATGAAGATGGCCTTGAGCTGCAGCGCGAACTGGCGCAGGCAGTCGTCGCCGGCCGAATGCCCGTAGTGATCGTTGTAGGCCTTGAAGGCATCGATGTCGGCCATCACCAGCACCAGCGGCTCGCCGCTGAGCCGCGCGCGGTCGACCCCGTCACGCAGGTGATCGTCGAACATGCGACGGTTCGACAGCGTGGTCAGCGCATCGGTAGTGGCCAGATGGCGCAGCCGGTTGCGGTCCTCGTGCAGGTCGGTCTCGTCGGACAGGCTCAGCAGCACGCCGCCGATCATCGGCGCGATCTGCACCTGCAGATAGCGCAGCCGTCCGTCGGCGGCCATCAGCACCCGGGTGATGCGCTCGATGCGCCCCTCCTGCATGACCCGCTGGCAATCCGCCTCCGCATGCAGCAGGCGCCAGTCCGGCAACACCTGATGCACCAGCCGACCCGCGAGCTGCTCGCGCGAGATCTCGAAGAGCTCGGCCAGGCGCGGATTGGCCATCAGGACCAGCCAGCCGCCGGCATCCTCGCCCTGGCCGTCGCCCGGCTCGACATGGCGCAGGGCCAGCAGCGCGTCGCCGCTGGCATCGACCACATCGGCATAGAGGTCGTGGCGCATCTGCAGCGGCCGGCAGTAGACCAGCACCCACTCGCCGCCATCGCCCGGCGCCAGCGGCAGCACCAGGCGCTCCCAGGTGAAGACGGCCTGCCCGCGGTCGGCCACATGCACCGCGTAGATCGGCCGGTTCGTGCGCAGCACCTCGACCTGCAGGTCGATGAGCAGACGCGCCCGGTCGGGCCCGATCTCCGACAGGCTGCCGCCCGTGCGGTCGACGCCGGTGTGGCGGCAGATCTCGCTGCCGTAGTGGCCATAGACGAAGTCGTCGTCGAGCTCGCTGCCCTCCGGGGCGGCTTCCCGGCGCAGCAGCATCAGCCGCCCATGCAGCCGATGCCACAGCCCGTCGGCGAAGGCCGACAGCGGCACGGCCTCCTGACGCGCGCGAGCCTGCATCCAGCGGTGGTGCAACGCGACGATCTCCGGGTTGACCACCCTCGCCTCGATGTCCTCGCGGATCACCTGGTGCCAGCTGCCAAAACCGGTCTCGACGCCCTCGACCATCCCTTGTGCCTGTGTCCTCTCCGGCGTCCCGCCTGGTCGCCACCACGGTTGCTTGTGCCGGAAACGGACTCCGGCCGGCTGGTCGGACCAGCCTCTTTCGAACATGATACCGGCGACTCAGCCGAAGGCCTCGGCCAGATCGACCGTCGAGCGTCGGCCCAGATCCTCCTGATGCTGCTCGAGCCAGGCGCGGGCGCGCTCGCGCCCCAGGTCGTGCAGATGGGTCAGGAAAGGCCGGTGCGCGATCAGCCGGGACTCGCCCGGCAGATCGGCCAGGGTCTGCTGCTCGTCGATCAGGTGCAGCCGCAGGCCGCGCAGCCGGCGCGCCAGCGGACCGCCACCCCAGCCGGAGCCCTCGCGGGCATCGCTCCAGGCGCGGCCGAGCAGCTGCGCCTCACGCTGGAAGGCGGCCCCGAAGGCGATGTCGAGCGAGCGCTCGCGGATCGCCGCGGCGCTGTCGGGCAGATCGGCGAAGCGCATCGGCATCAGCATCAGGATCATCAGCTCGGCCTCGACCGGGCCGTGCTCGACCAGCGGCCACAGCGGCGGATTGGCGCTGAAGCCGCCGTCCCAGTGCGGCAGCCCGTCGATCATCACCGTGTGATGCAGCGTGGGCAGGCAGGCCGAGGCCAGCGCCACCTCCACCGAGAGCCGCCGGTTGTCGAACAGCCGCAGCCGCCCGGTGTCGGCGCGCGTGGTGGCGATGAAGATGCGCGGCGCATCGTCCTGGCGCAGCCGGTGGAAGTCGACCCGCTCGAGCAGCAGATCGCGCAGCGGATTGAGGTCCAGCGGGTTGAGCTGCCGCGGCGCGAACAGCCAGCGGCTCCACTGCATCGCCAGCCGCACGCCACCGTGCAGGCTGGGCCGGTGGTCATCGCCGACGACGAACCAGTGGGTGGGCAGCAGTTCGCCCAGCCGGCCCCAGAACGCGGCCAGCGCAGCGCGCGCGCCGTCGGCGCCTCCGCGCAGCCAGCCATCCGCCAGCACCAGCGCATTCATCGCCCCCGCACTGGCCCCGCTGATCGCCCGCGGCTCGAAGCGGCCGCTCTCGAGCAGCGCATCGAGCA
>JAUPTP010000520.1 GCA_030918015.1 Pseudomonadota bacterium | reverse complement strand
GCGATCAGCCGCTCGAGTGCGGCCTCGGCCTGCGGCTTGGTGTCGGCCGTCACCGGGATGTGGTGGTACGGCAGGCCCTCGGCGGCGACCAGCGGGGCCAGGTCGGCATGGTTGGAGACCACGCCGGCGATGTCCATCGCCAGATCACCGTGGCGCCACTGGGCGATCAGCTCGCGCAGGCAGTGGTCGGTGCGCGAGACCATCAGCAGCACGCGCGGGCGCTGCGCCATGTCGTGCAGCGCGCCGGCCGCACCGCGCATGTCGGCGCACAGGCGGGCGTGCTCCTCGCGCAGCGGGGCCAGGCCGGGGCCGTCGACCGCCGGCACCGGCAGGCGGCAGACCGCCCGCAGGTAGAAGCGCTGGCTGAGCGTGTCGTCGAAGACGTTGAAGGCCTCGATGTAGGCGCCGTGACGCTCCAGCAGCGTGGCCACGGCGGCGACCTGGCCGCGCGCGCTCGGCGCGTCCAGCGTCAGGATCGCGCGCCGGCTCACGGACGCGGTCCTTCGCCGGCCAGCCCGCACTCCAGCGTCGTGCGCTGCAGCAGCAGGTCGACGTAGGGCGCGAAGCTGCGGCGCACCAGCAGTTCGAACACCGGGGCCTGCGGGCCGCGCAGCGGTGCGGCGTCGCCGTCGACCGGACGCCACAGCCAGACCGAGGCCTTGAACCAGATGGTGCCGGCGCTCTGGCCGGGGTGGAAGGCGCGCGGATGCAGGTCCAGCGGACAGCCCTGGGCCAGCACCTCGCGCACCGGCGCACCGGCCAGCTGCAGCACGTGATAACCGCCGGACACATCGGTCACCGCGGTGTGGCGGCCGGCGAGCGCGGCGCGCAGCGCGGCTTCGAGGGCCGGCGCGCGGCCGGGCTCGGCCAGCACGAACCAGTCGTCGGGGCCGGCCCACACCAGGCGCAGCGCGCCGTAGGGTCCGGTGCCGGCGGTGGTGGTGCAGGCCTGCAGCGGCAGCGCCACACCGAGGGTGGCGGCCACCGCGCCGGTGAAGCCGGCGTCGGCCGGATCGCCGCGCAGGTTCAGCACGGCCAGGTCCTGCAGCCAGTGACGGTGCAGCGCCTGGGCGGCGGTGGTGTGGGCGGCACGGGTGGTACGGGCAGACCGGGCGTCCGGTCGGGCAAGGATGTCAGTCGGCATGCTGGCGCTCGTTCTTCGGGTCGTAGAACACCGGGGAGGCGATGGTGGCGGTCATCGTGCGGCCGTCGTGGGTGGCCACGTGCACGCGCTGACCCATGCGTTGCAGGCCGCCGCGCACCACGGCCAGCGCGATGCTGCGGCCCAGCGTGGGGCTCATGTAGCTGGAGGTCACGTGGCCGGACATCTTGGCCGGCACGCTCTTCATCTCGTCGAGCAGGATCTGCGCGCCTTCGCGCAGCACGCACTGCGGGTCGTCGGCGAGCAGGCCGACCAGCTGCTTGCGGTCGGCGCGCACCGTGTCGCTGCGCGACAGCGAGCGCTTGCCCAGGCAGTCCTTGGTCTTGGTGACCATGGCGCCCATGCCGAGGTCGTGCGGCGTGATCGAGCCGTCGGTGTCCTGGCCGACGATGATGAAGCCCTTCTCGGCGCGCAGCACGTGCATGGTCTCGGTGCCGTAGGGCGTGATGCCGTAGGGCGCGCCGGCGGCGTGGATCGCCTCCCAGACGGCCAGGCCGTCACCGGCCGGCACGTTGACCTCGTAGCTGCGCTCGCCCGAGAAGCTGATGCGCATGATGCGGGCCTTGACGCCGGCCACCGTGCCCTCGCGCCAGGACATGAAGGGGAAGGCCTGGTCGTCGAAGTCGACGTCCTTGCACAGCGCCTGCAGCACGGCCCGGCTCTTGGGGCCGACCAGGGCGGTGGTGCTCCAGTGGTCGGTCACCGAGGTCAGGTAGACCTTCAGATGCGGCCACTCGGTCTGCAGCCAGCGCTCCAGCCAGGCCATCACGCGGGCGGCGCCCCCGGTGGTGGTGTGCATCATGAAGTGGTTCTCGGACAGGCGCACGGTGACGCCGTCGTCGAAGACCATGCCGTTCTCGTCGAGCATCAGGCCGTAGCGGCACTTGCCCGGTTCGAGCTTGGTCCAGGCGTTGCAGTAGACCCAGTTGAGGAAGGTCGCCGCGTCCGGGCCCTGGATGTCGATCTTGCCCAGCGTGGACGCGTCCAGCGTGCCCACGCGCTCGCGCACGGCCTTGACCTCGCGCGCCACGGCGGCGTGCAGGTCCTCGCCCGGCTTCGGGAAGTACCAGGCGCGCTTCCACTGGCCGACGTCCTCGAACGTGGCGCCGTGGCGCACGTGCCAGGGGTGCATCGGCGTCACGCGCACCGGGTCGAAGCCGTCACCCAGCTCCATGCCGGCCAGCAGGCCGAAGGTCACCGGCGTGTAGTTCGGCCGGAAGGTGGTGGTGCCGACCTGCGGGATGGCCTTGCCCAGCGCCCGGGCGGCGATGCCCATGCCGTTGATGTTGCCGGTCTTGCCCTGGTCGGTGCCGAAGCCCATCGCCGTGTAGCGCTTGACGTGCTCGATGGACTCGAAGCCCTCGCGCACGGCCAGCTCGATGTCGGAGGCGGCGACGTCGTTCTGCAGATCGACGAACTGCTTGGGTGCGCGGGCGGTGCCGGCCGGATGCGGCACCAGCCACAGCGCGCGGATGCCGCCGACGGCCTTGGCCGGAGCCGGGCCGGCAGCCTTC
>JAUPTP010000519.1 GCA_030918015.1 Pseudomonadota bacterium | reverse complement strand
GCCAATGTCGCTGCCCATCCGCTGGCCCGGCTGGTGGCGGTGGTCGATCCGATCGCCGCAGCTGCCGACCGCCTGTCGGCCCAGCTGAACTGCGAGGCCTCGGTCGATGCCGAGGCCACCATCGCCCGTCCCGACGTCGATGCGGTGGTGATCGGCACGCCCTCCGACACCCATGCCCACCTGATGCTGTGCGCGGCGCGTGCCGGCAAGGCGGTGCTGTGCGAGAAGCCGGTCGACAACGACCTGGCCAAGGCCGACGCGGCGGTGGCCGAGCTCAAGGCGCTGGATGCGAAGGTGATGATGGCCTTCAACCGCCGCTTCGACCCCAGCAACATCGCGCTGCGCCGCGCCATCGACGCCGGCGACATCGGCACCGTGCGCCAGGTCATCATCTCCAGCCGCGACCCCAGCCTGCCGCCGCGCGACTATGTGGCCCACTCGGGCGGCATCTTCCGCGACATGGCGATCCACGACTTCGACATGGCCCGCTTCCTCCTCGGCGAGGAGCCGATCGAGGTCTACGCCAAGGCCAGCCGCCTGGTCGACGCCGCGCTGATGGAAGAGTTCGACGACCACGACACGCTGATGGTCATCCTGCAGACCGCCTCGGGCAAGCAGTGCCACATCAACTGCTGCCGCGAGGCCAGCTACGGCTACGACCAGCGCTTCGAGATCCTCGGCTCGAAGGGCATGCTGATGAACGACAACCTGCGTCCGAGCACGCTGCGCCGCTTCACCGCCGCCGAGACCGAGGCGCGCGAGCCGCTGCTCAACTTCTTCCTGCAGCGCTACACCGATGCCTACCGCAACGAGCTCGACGCCTTCCTGCAGGCGCTGAAGTCGGGCTCGCCGCTGCCCACCACGCCGTGGGACGGCCGCCAGGCGCTGCGCCTGGCCGAGGCCGCACTCGAGTCGGTCCGCACCGGCCGCGCCGTGGCGGTCTGACGCCACCGCGGGCGTCCGCCGGCGCCCGCGCTCCCACCGATCACGGATCACTGATCACGCCCCGGAGGCCGACTCGGAGCGGGGGCAGGCTCATGCCTGCGCTTTCCAAGCCGGCTGATTCACTTCTCGATCACAACCCTGGAGACAACCATGATCACGTTCAAGCGCACCCTGCCCCTGCTCGGCGCCGCCCTGCTGGCCACCTCGGCCCCGGCCGCCATGGCCGAGGACAAGGTCTTCTTCCTGCTGCCCAATGCCACGACCATCCGCTTCGAGAGCCGGGACGTGCCCTTCTTTACCGAAGCGCTGAAGAAAAAGGCCCCTCAGGCGAAGGTCATCGCCCAGAACGCCCAGGGCGATCCGGCCCGCCAGCAGCGCCTGGTCGAGGACGCGATCACGCAAGGCGCCAAGGTCATCGTCTACACCTCGGCCGACGCCAACCTGTCGGCCGGCAGCCTGGCCGCAGCGGCCGCAGCCAAGGTGCCGGTCGTGCTGTACGACCATGACGCGGTGGGCGGCAAGGCCGAAGCCCATGTGGTGTTCGACTCGCTGTCGGTGGGCAAGGCTCAGGGCCAGCGAGCGGCCGAGCTGATCGCCAAGATCAGCAAGCCGATGGTCAAGGTCGCTCGGATCAAGGGCAATCAAGGTGAATATGGCACCGGTCAGTACGAGGCTGGCCAGAACGAGTTCCTCAAGCCGCTGATCGCCTCCGGCAAGGTCAAGGTGGTGTGCGAGCAGTACACCGAGAACTGGGACCCGGTGAAGGCGCAGTCCTTCGCAGAAGACTGTCTGACGCGCAACAAGGGCGACGTCGACGTCTTCCTCGGCATGAACGACGGCACCACCGGCGGCGCCGTGGCCGCACTGATCAGCCAGGGCTACAAGCCGGGCCAGAAGATCGTCACCGGGGGTCAGGATGCCACGGTGGAAGCGCTGCGCTACATCGCCCAGGGCTGGCAGGACAACTCGGTCCTGAAGGACCTGAAGGTCGAAGCCAACTACGCCGCGGATGTCGTGGCCTCGCTGCTGGCCGGCAAGGGTGTCCCTCAGAACCTGATCAACGGCAAGGTGAACAACAAGTTCATGGACGTGCCGGCGGTGTTCCTGCCGGTGAGCAACATCACCGCCAGCAACATGGGCGATGTGGTCAAGGCCGGCGTCTGGACCTGGGCACAGATCTGCCAAGGCATCCAGAAGACCCCGGTGTGCCAGGCCAACGCCAAGTAAGACGGCATCCGAACTGATCCGTGCGTCGGCCACGCTCACGGCGCCGACGCGCATCCCCCACGGAGACATCCCCCATGACTGAGACGATCGCCAGCGCGCGCTCCTCTGCCTCGAGCCCGCGCGGTGTGCCGCTGATCTCGATGCGGAACATCAAGAAGTCCTTCGGCTCGGTGCAGGCGCTGCGCGGTGCCTCGATCGAAGTCCACCCCGGCGAGGTCGTCGCGCTGGTGGGCGACAATGGCGCCGGCAAGTCCACCTTCGTCAAGGTGATGGCCGGCGTGCATGCCCACGATTCAGGCGACTTCGAGATCGAAGGCAAGCCGGTGCGCATCAAGGGCCCGGCCGACGCCTCGGCCCACGGCATCCAGACCGTCTACCAGGATCTGGCGCTGTGCCACAACCTGGACGCGGTGCAGAACCTGTACCTGGGCCGGGAGCTGACGGGCCCGAGCTGGTTCGGTCGCCGCATCCGGCGTGCCGAGTGCGAGGTGCGCGCCCGCGAGG
>JAUPTP010000518.1 GCA_030918015.1 Pseudomonadota bacterium | reverse complement strand
CGCGCATCGCCGATCAGACCAATCTGCTGGCCTTGAATGCCGCCATCGAGGCGGCGCGTGCCGGCCAGCACGGCAAGGGCTTCGCGGTGGTGGCCGACGAGGTGCGCACGCTGGCCGAGACGAGCGAGAAGAGCGCCAAGCAGATCCAGGATCTGGTCGGGCAGATCCAGGGCGAGGTCAAGGTGATCGCGGCGGGCATCAACCAGTCTTCCGAAACCATCGCGGGCGAGGTCGAGAAGGGTGAGCAGATCCTGCGCCAGCTCGACCGGATCCGCCATGACGCGGCCGACATCGTGGCGGGCTCCGGCGAGATCGCCGCCGCGGCCCAACAGGCCGGCGTGGCCTCGCAGCAGGCGCTCAAGGGCGCCGAGCAGATCGCTTCGGCGGCGGCCGAGCAGTCCTCGGCCTGCGAAGAGGCAGCCAAGACGGTCGATGAGCAAAGCGCCGCACTGGCTGAATGCGAGCAGACCTCGCAGAACCTCTCGGAGATCGCCGACGAGCTGAAGAACTCGTCCGACATCGGCAAGAGCGCCGAGGAAGTCGCCAGCGCCGCCGAGCAGCTCGCCGGGGCGGTGCAGGAGATCAACCGTTCGGCCGCGCAGATCATGATCGCGCTCGACGAGATCCGCAAGGGCGCGCAGACCCAGGCCTCGGCCACCACCGAGTCGGCCGCCGCCATCACGCAGATCGAGCGCGGCGCCCAGGTCGCCTCAGAACGAACCCAGGCCGCGCGCGAGCGCTCTGGCGCCATCCGCACGCTGATGGTCCAGAACAAGGCCATGATCGATGGCCTGGTCGCCAGCATCTCCAACAGCGTGGAGACCACCCGCACCAGCCTGCAGCAGATCAAGGAGCTCGAGCTGGTCAGCCGCAAGATCGACAAGATCGTCGACGCGATCACGCAGGTCTCGATCCAGACCAACATGCTGGCGGTCAACGGCTCGATCGAAGCGGCCCGCGCGGGCGAGTACGGCAAGGGCTTCGTGGTGGTGGCCACCGACATCCGCAACCTCGCCCACGACTCGGCCGAGAACGCCGACCGCATCAAGGACCTGGTCAAGGGCATCCAGGACCAGATCACCACCGTCGGCCGTGACCTCGGCGAGATCGCCACCGCCGCGCTCTCCGAAGTCGACAAGACCCGCTCCATCACCAACAACCTGCTGACGATTGAGTCCGACATCAATGAGGTGGAGAAGAGCAACGTCGAGGCCTTCGACTCGGCGCAGCAGATCGTCGCGGCGCTGTCGCAGGTGAAGGTGGCGGTCGATCAGGTCTCGGCCGCAGCGCAGGAAGCCGAGAAGGCGGCCGAACAGGCGGCAGCGGCGGCGCGCCAGCAGGCCCAGGGCGCAGAGGAGCTCTCCGCCGCGATCGAGGAGATCGCCTCCCTGGCTGACGAGCTGCAGAGCAACTGAGATGGACGACCTCCACGCGGTCGCCCCAGGCGACGGATCCACGGGCCAGACGCAGCAGTTCGTCACCTTCAGCGTCGCTGAGGAGATGTTCGCCGTGCCGATGGCGCCGGTGCAGGAGATCATCCGCGTGCCCGACGTCGCGCGCATGCCCCTGACGCCGCCCGCCCTCGAAGGCCTGGCCAACCTGCGCGGCAGGGTGCTGCCGATCATCAGCCTGCGCCGTCTGTTCGGCACGCCCGAGCGTGACAACGACGACGCGACCCGGGCATTGGTCATCCACATCGGCCAGTCACTGGGCTTCGTCGTCGACCGCGTGGCCAGCGTGATCAGCGTCGATGCCAGCGAGATCGAGCCCGCGCGTGCAGTGCAGTCGGTCGTGCAGACCGATTGCCTGACCGGCGTGATCCGCCGTCAGGTGCCAGACCACCACGGCGGCCGGCACGAGCTGCTGCTGATCCTGGACTTCGCCCAGCTGGTCCAGCAGCACCTCACGCGCATGCTCTCGTCACGCGATGCGCAGGGCAGCTCAGGCCCGCTGGACAGCGGCGAGACGCCGATCGATGCCGAAGTGGCCAATGACGAACTGCGCCTGGTCAGCTTCACGGTCGCGGGTCAGGAATACGCGCTCGACATCGCCGACGTCCAGGAGATCGTGCAGGTGCCCGAGACGATCACGGCCGTGCCTGGCGCCCCCTCGCATGTGCTCGGGCTGATCTCGCTGCGTCGCCGGCTGCTGCCGCTGGTCAGCCTGCGCTCGCTGTTCGCGCTGTCTGATGCCGAGCTCGACGAACACCACCGCATCGTCGTGGTGGCGCTGCCGGGAGGCGGCCAGATCGGGCTGGTCACCGACACGGTCAAGGAAGTCCTGAGCGTGCCTCGCAGTCAGGCGGACACCATGCCCGGCATTCTCGCGCGAGACACCAATCTGCAGGAATTCTCGGCCATCTGCCGGCTCGACGGGGGTCGCCGTCTGGTGTCGATCATCGCCACCGACCGGCTGCTCGGCATCGACAGCGTGCGCGAGGCCATGCAGCTGGGCGGCGAGCACTCCGCTACAGAAAACCCCGGCACGGCCGATCTCATCCCCAGGACGGATCCTTCCATGAACAGCATGGCCCAGCTCCACCACGACGACGAGGACACCCAGGTCGTCATCTTTCGTCTCGGCGCCGAGGAATTCGGCGTGCCGATCATGAGCGTCCAGGAAATCGTGCGCCTGCCCGAGACGCTCACACGCGTGCCCCGCACCCCCGACTTCGTCGAGGGCGTGATC
>JAUPTP010000517.1 GCA_030918015.1 Pseudomonadota bacterium | reverse complement strand
TGCTGCAGCCACTGGGCCATCTCGTGTCGCTGCGCGGCGCCAACAACGGCTACACCGGGCTGCTGCAGCTCGGTCGCAAGGCGCCTGATCTGCTGGTGACCGATCTGGCCATGCCCGACATCGACGGCTACGCGATGCTGCTCACGCTGGCGGGCCTGAACGAGTACGGTGCCCTGCGCGTGCTGGCGATCACCAGCCAGACGCCGCACCAGATCGCCGAGCGCGGCGGACTGCCGGAGCGGGTGCGCGTCATCCACCAGCCGGCCCCGGCGATCGCGGTGCGGGCCTGGGTGGAGTCGGAGATGATCCGGCTGGGTCGCAGCGTCCACGCCGAAATCGTGCAGTGACTTCTGCCTGAGTGGCCGCGCGTCGAGGGGGGCCGTGCGCCCCGGCTCGCCCCGGCCGCTCCGATGCGCCTGTGGGCAACGACATGCCGGACCGACCTTCCTGCCTGCTCATCGTCGAGGACCAGATCGACATCCGTCGATTCATCCGCATGACGCTGGAGATGACCGACCACACGCTGCACGAGGCGGAGGACGGTCTGCAGGCGCTGGCGGCACTTCGGGCGCTGCGACCGGATCTGGTGCTGCTCGATGTCATGCTGCCCGGCGAGATCGACGGCCTGGAGGTGTGTCGACGTCTGCGCGCCGATCCTGAGCTGGCGCACACGCGGGTGCTGATGCTGTCGGCCCGCGGCCTGCCCGCGGACCTGGCCGCCGCGCGTCAGGCGGGTGCCGATGCCTGTCTGGTCAAGCCGTGCAGCCCGATCGATCTGCTCGATCAGATCGAGGCGATGCTGCCCTCTTGAGGCGGCGCGACCGGTGCCACACCGTTCTTTACAGCGGCTGCATGACCGGATGACATCGCTGTTCGACGATACTGCATGCCGTCCGAGACTGCCCGTTCCTTCGATTCCCCCATGAGCGCCCGTGTTCTCCTGATCGACGACGATGCCCGACTGACCGGCATGGTCAGCACCTATCTGGTGGCGGCTGGTCTTCATGTCTCCGTCGCGGGCGATCTGGCGCAAGGGCGTGCGCGTCTGCAGCGCGAGCTCTTCGATGCGCTGGTGCTGGACCTGATGCTGCCCGATGGCGACGGCCTCGATCTGACCCGCGAGCTGCGCGCCGATCCGCGCCTGCGCAGCCTGCCGCTGCTGATGCTGACCGCCCGCGGCGAGCCGATGGACCGCATCATCGGCCTGGAGCTGGGGGCCGACGACTACCTGCCCAAGCCCTTCGAGCCGCGCGAGCTGCTGGCCCGCATCAAGGCGCTGCTGCGCCGGGCCACGCCGCTGGGCGATGACGCGGTGCTGCGCTTCGGCCGGCTCGAGGTCGACGTCAATGCCCGCCAGGTGCGGGTCGACGGCCGCATCTGCGAGCTGACCAGCTACCAGTTCGACATCCTGCAGGTGATGGCCCGCAGTCCCGGCCGGGTGCTCTCGCGCGACCAGATCATGGATGCGCTCAAGGGCCATCCGATCGAGGCCTTCGACCGCAGCATCGATGTCCATGTCTCGCGCATCCGCGCCGCGATCGAGGACGATCCGAAGAACCCGCGCCGCATCCTGACGGTGCGCGGCTCCGGCTACGTCTTCGCGCGCAAGCAGGACGCCGACGCGGCCTGAGCGCCGCGCGGGCTGTCGTTCGGGAGCCATCACCATGCTCTGGCGCCGCAGCCCTGGGGTCCGCAGCCTCTACCTCGACATCTACTTCACCGTCGTCGCGGTGCTGCTGGTGTTCGCGCTGATCGCGGCGGTGCTCTTCCGTCGCCATGCGGCCGCCGAGGAAACCCGCATCGAGTCCGCGGTGCTCGAGCGCACCCGCGCCATGGCGGCGCTGATCGAGCGCAGTCTGCCGCCGGCGACCGCGCCCGAGGAGGTCCAGCGGCAGGTGCTGCTCGACTGGTCCCACCAGCTCAAGCTGCCGCTGGCGCTGGATGCGCCCACCGGGCGGCGCATCGCCGAGGCCCCGGTCTATCGGCGCATCATCGCGGAGCGGGGCATGCCCGAGTCGCAGATCGCGCTGGCCTCTCACCTGCCGGATGGTCGCGTGCTGTGGACCCTGAAGGTCAAGTTCAAGGGCGGCTTCAAGGGTGGACCGCCGCCGGGCGGTCCACCTGACCATGAGCACGGCCCGCGCAGCGATGACGACAGGCCCTCCCGCCTGCGTGACCTGGGCGGACCGCTCAACGGGCCGGGGCCTCTGGACCGCTTCGGCTTGGGCGGTCCCGGCCTGCTCGACGAGGCCACCGGCGTGCTGCTGCTGCTGGCGGCGCTGTTTGCGGCCGTCACGGTCGGCGCCTATCCGGTGGTGCGTCGCCTGACGCACCGGCTGGAGGCCTTGCAGCGCGGCGTCGAGGTCTTCGGCAGCGGTCGGCTGTCGCACCGCGTCGAGGCGCAGGGGCGCGACGAGGTCGCGGCCGTGGCGCGCAGCTTCAACCAGGCCGCGCAGCGCATCGAGGACCTGGTGCGCTCGAACCGCTCCTTGCTGGCCAATGCCAGCCACGAGCTGCGCTCGCCGCTGGCGCGTCTGAAGATGGCCGTGTCGATGTTCGATCATGCCGATGCGACGCAACGCGAAGAGCTGCGCCGCGAGATCGACCGCGACATCCGCGAGCTCGACGAGCTGGTCGAGGAGGTGCTGCTGGCCAGCCGGCTCGATGCGCGCTCGGACATGCAGCCCGAGCT